>NC_007761.1:0-60000 GCF_000092045.1 Rhizobium etli CFN 42
CAGCCAGACAGGCGGAGGGAAAACGCTTTCGCCGTCGAGAACCCTCATGACCTTTCGCCGCGTATCGCTCAAGCGCGTCTTCCCTATAAAAAATCAAAGATATTTTAAAAGGTTTCTATTTCTTAGAGTCGGTGTCTATCAAGGATTAAAATCCATCCACTGCCGATGCCATTTGTCGCGCGTTCGAAGAGGAACTCGAAAGAATTTCTCCTTTCCTGTCGAATTCCGAGGAGAATCCGAATCGAAAAGCGATTCCAAGTCCTTACCAGGAGCCGAATTTTTTCGTCCCTGTGGATAGGCTGTGGGCCGCTCGACGACAAGTCGATGTCATCCCCAGCTTCCACAGGAGCGGTTGAAACCGGTCCGCAAAATTCGAAATGTGGATAAGCAGGCATGTTTTCCCTTGCCCGAGGCAGCCTCGCCGCCTTAGCTCTCCATCATCCAGTCTTTTCAACAGGTGGCGGAAAATAACGTGGAGAACAGAACGAACTTCTTTCATCTGCACCTGATATCTGACTCGACCGGAGAGACTCTCATCTCCGCCGGCCGCGCCGCTTCGGCGCAGTTCAGATCCGCTCAGCCGATCGAGCATGTCTATCCGCTGATCCGCAATCGCAAACAGCTGTTGCCGGTTCTGCAGGCGATCGATGACGCGCCCGGGATCGTGCTCTATACCATTGTCGACCGCGAACTGGCGAACCTCATCGACGAGCGCTGCGTCGAGATGGGTGTCGCCTCGGTCAATGTGCTGGAGCCAGTCATGAATGCGTTCCAGATCTATCTTGGCGCCCCATCCCGCCGCCGGGTCGGCGCCCAGCATGTGATGAATGCCGGCTACTTCGCGCGCATTGAGGCGTTGAACTTCACCATGGATCATGACGACGGGCAGATGCCGGATGATTACAACGATGCCGATGTCGTCATCATCGGCATCAGCCGGACATCGAAGACGCCGACCAGCATCTATCTCGCCAACCGCGGCATCAAGACGGCGAACATCCCGATCGTCTACGGCGTACCCTTGCCGGAGAGCCTGCTCGCGGCAACAAAACCGCTGATCGTGTGCCTGATCGCCACCACCGACCGCATTTCCCAGGTTCGGGAAAATCGCGTGCTCGGGACGACGCAAGGTTTCGACCGCGAGCACTATACCGATCGGGCCACGATCTCGGAGGAGCTGAAATATGCCCGCTCCCTCTGCGCCCGCCACGGATGGCCGCTGATCGACGTTACTCGCCGCTCAATCGAGGAAACGGCGGCCGCCATTGTTGCCCTCCGCCCGAAGCTGCGTTAAGCGCTGACAAAAGCCGGGAGTGGAAGAATCCATGACACCCAAACTCATTCTTGCATCGTCGAGCCCTTTTCGACGGATGCTGATGGAAAATGCCGGTCTCTTCTTCGAGGCGCACCCCGCGGAGATCGACGAAAGGGCGGTTGAGGCGCCGCTGGAAAAAGCCGGTGCGAAGCCGGATACCGTCGCCTGCGTCCTGGCCAAGGCTAAAGCCGAAGATGTCAGCGCCCGTTTTCCCGAGAGTCTCGTCATCGGTTCGGATCAGACGATGTCGCTCGGCGACCGCGTTTTCCACAAACCGAAGGATATCGCCGACGCAGCGAACCACCTTCGCGCCCTGTCGGGCACGACTCACCGGCTGAACAGCGCCATCGTGCTCGTCCGCGACGGCGCCGTTTTGTGGGAGCATGTCGGCCATGCGGAACTGACGATGCGACCCTTGACGGAAGATTTCATCGCCAGGCACCTGTCGCGGGTCGGTGAACGGGCGCTTTCCAGCGTCGGCGCCTACCAGCTGGAAGGCGAGGGCGTTCAACTCTTCGAGAAGATCGAGGGCGATTATTTCACCATACTCGGGCTGCCGATGCTTCCGCTCCTGGGAAAATTGCGAGAACTCGGAACGATCGATGGATGATTCACGTGAAACACTGGGGCCGAATGCGTTTGTCACGGGCTTTCCGATTAAGCATTCGCGCTCGCCGTTGATACATGGATACTGGCTGAAGACGCTTGGCCTGCCGGGCAGCTACCGCGCCCACGAGGTGGCGCCCGATGCCTTTCCCGATTTCATTGCCTCGCTGAAGGACGGCAGTTCCGATTTCATCGGTGGCAATGTCACCATCCCCCACAAGGAACTTGCCTTCCGGCTCGCCGACAAGCCGGACGATCTGGCGCACGAACTCGGCGCCTCGAATACGCTCTGGCTGGAGGATGGCCTCCTGCATGCCACCAATACCGACGGCCGTGGCTTCACCGCCAATCTTGACGAGCGTCATCCCGGCTGGGACCGTCATGATACGGCGGTGGTCTTCGGTGCCGGCGGCGCAAGCCGGGCGATCATTCAGGCGGTCCGCGATCGTGGCTTCAGGGAAATCCACGTCGTCAACCGCACCGTCGAACGCGCCCGAGAGTTGGCCGATCGCTTCGGTCCGAAAGTTCGAGCCCATCCGGTTGGCGCGCTTGCCGAAGTCATGCATGGCGCCGGCCTCTTCGTCAACACGACCTCGCTCGGCATGGATGGCGAAGCGGCGCCGTTGATCGATTTTGCACCGCTTGCAGCGGATGCCGTCGTCACCGATATCGTCTACATCCCCTTGAATACGCCGATCCTGAGACAGGCGGAAGAGCAGGGACTGTCGGTCGTCGATGGTCTCGGCATGCTGCTGCACCAGGCTGTTCCCGGTTTCGAAAAATGGTTCGGCGAGCGTCCCGTCGTCGATGCAGCGCTGCGCGCTCTGATCGTTGCTGATATGGAAGTCCACTGATGCTGAAGATCGGACTCACCGGCTCAATCGGAATGGGAAAATCGACGGTCGGCAAACTCTTTGCCGAGGCCGGAATCCCCCTGAACGACTCCGACGCCGTGGTCCACAACCTTTACGCCGGCGAGGCAGCGCCGTTGGTGAATGCCGCTTTTCCCGGCACGATGAAGGATGGAGCAGTCGACCGGCATGAGCTGGGCCGCCAGCTCGCGCTTGATCCCGAAGGCTTTAAACGCCTCGAAGCGATCGTGCACCCGCTGGTTCGCAAACGGGAAATGGAATTTCTGGCGAAACAGCAGGCAGACGGCGCCGAAATGGTCCTGCTCGATATTCCGCTGCTCTTTGAAACCGGCGCCTGGGAAAGAGTGGATGTGATTGTCGTCGTCAGCACCGATTCACAGATTCAACGTCAGAGGGTGCTTGCGCGCGAAGACATGACCGAGGAAAAATTCGACATGATTCTCTCTCGCCAGACGCCGGATGCGGAAAAACGGCGCCGCGCCGATTATCTGGTCGACACCAGCCACAGCATTGCCGAGACGAGGGCGCAGGTGCTTGAGATCATCGCCGAACTGAAAATGCGGATTGCCAAGGGAGATTTCCGGAATGCGTGAGATCATCTTCGATACGGAAACCACCGGCCTCGATAACCGTGCCGACCGTATCATCGAAATCGGCGGCATCGAGCTCTTCAACCATTTTCCGACCGGCAATACGCTGCATATCTACATCAATCCGGGAGACCAGAAGGTCCATCCGGATGCACTCGCGGTACACGGCATTACCGATGAATTCCTGAAGGACAAAAAGCCTTTCGCCGCGGTTGCCGACGAAATCCTCGCCTTCTTCGGCGACGGCAAATGGATCGCTCATAACGCGACCTTCGATATGGGCTTTATCAACGCCGAATTTGCGCGCATTGGTTTGCCCCCGATCCTGCCGGACAAGGTCATCGATACGCTGTCGATGGCGCGGCGCAAGCACCCGATGGGACCGAATTCGCTCGACGCGCTCTGCCGGCGTTACGGCATCGACAACTCGCACCGTACCAAACACGGCGCGCTGCTCGACTCCGAACTATTGGCCGAAGTCTATATCGAGATGATCGGCGGCAGACAGGCAGCGTTCGGCCTGAGCATATCGGGTCAACCCGGCCAGGCGGCCCGCGGTGAAATGGCGATGGAAGACGATATGGCGTTTGCCGCGGCGCTCGAACGCCCTCGTCCGCTTGGCTCCCGTCTCAGCCGATCTGAAGCGCAGGCCCATGAGGCGCTGGTCGCCAAGCTCGGCGAAAAGGGCATCTGGGCGAAGTACGCCAGCTCGAATTGAAAATGCCCGGGACCGGCCCGGGCATCCGCATTTCAGAATCAAAAGAATTCGATCAGTTCGGAACGGCCTGAACCTTGGCGCGGGCCTGTTCTTCGGCAACGCGCTGTGCGAACATCTGCGTGAAGTCGATCGGGTCGATCATCAGCGGCGGGAAACCGCCATTGCGGGTCACGTCGGCGATGATCTGACGAGCGAAGGGGAAGAGCATGCGCGGGCACTCGATGAAGAGAACCGGCAGCATGTGCTCCTGGGGGAAACCGGCGACGCGAAAGACGCCGCCATAGACGAGTTCGGTATGGAACACCGTCTTGTCGCCATCCTTGGCTTCGGCATTCAGCGACAGCACGACATCGAAATCCGTGTCTGAAAGCGGGTTGGCGTTGACGTTCACATTGATGTTGATCGTCGGCGCCTTGTCGCGGGCCTGCAGCGAACGCGGCGCACCCGGATTTTCGAAGGAGAGGTCCTTGGTATATTGCGCAAGGATCGAAAGAGTGGGGTTCGTCGCACCGTTGCTGTTGTTATCGTCTGCCATTGGCTTTTCCTCGAAGGGCATGGGAATGGTGCCGCCATCTAACATTTCGGGGAGGGGCTTACAACCCTGGGCAAGCCGCATCCGAGCGCCGGCAAAGCCTCAGTCACCGAGATGTTTGCCGGACCACGGCGAGTTACGATCCGGCTCCCTATGATAGTCCTCCTCGTCCAGATCGACCACCTTTGAATTCGGGTTGCGATCACGGAAATCGGCTTTTGGGCCGTCGGAAAAGCTGTCTTTGGCGTTGACGACGACAAAGCGTTTGGCGATCGACCGCCAGATGAAATCGCGCACCGGCGGAATGAGAATGAGGACGGCGATGATATCCGTGAGGAAACCGGGAATGATCAGGAGCAGCGCGGCAATGACCGTCATTGCCGGCTTCAGCAGATCACGCCCGGGCATCACGCCGTTCCGCCCTTCGCTCGACATGCGCCGCAGGATACCGATCCCTTGCCGGCGCAGCAGGACCACGCCGAGGATAAAGCTCGCCATAACGAGCGCAAGCGTCAGCGCCAGCCCGATCGTCCGGCCGACGACGACAAAGCCGGCAATTTCGCCAAGCGGCAGCAACAGAATGAAAGCCGGCAGAATTGAAAAACGCATGCTCGTCATGTCCCGGGCTTGCCGGTCTCCTCGTGGCGCCGGCGAAGATGCCAGCCATCATTTGAATCATCTGTATAGGCGGACTATATGGGAGTACAAATCAGAGATGTTAACGGCGGTTGCGATACGACATGAGTTCGAACGACTTCATCACATTATTCTTCCTGGTGGCGGCGGTGCTGATCTTCTTTCAGCTCCGCTCCGTGCTCGGGCGCCGCACAGGAAATGAGAAGCCGCCGCGCGATCTCTATAGCCCACGAGAAGCGGCTCCGCCCGAAGCCGCTGAGGCCGGTAAGGTCGTGACCCTGCCGCGCCGTGATGCGACGGCCGACGATGAGGATCGCTTCTCCGCCATCGACGCCTTTGCGGCGCCGGGGACACCGCTGAATGAATCGCTGCGCGCCCTGAACAAGGCCGATCCTTCCTTCAGCCCGAAGGAGTTTCTGAACGGCGCCCGCATGGCCTACGAAATGGTTGTCATGGCCTATGCCGACGGTGACCGCAAAACGCTGAAGAGCCTTTTGTCCCGCGAGGTCTATGACGGATTCGAGGCGGCGATCGGCGAGCGCGAAGCTCGCGGCGAAAAGGTCAAGTCCACCTTCGTCGGTATCGACAAGGCCGAAATCACCCATGCCGAGACGAAGGGCAGCGAAGCGCAGATTACCGTGCGCATCGTCAGCCAGCTGATATCGGCAACCTACGACAAGGCGGATGCGCTGATCGAGGGCGACGCCGAAAACGTCGCCGAGGTCAACGACCTCTGGACCTTCGCCCGCGACACCCGTTCGCGCGATCCGAACTGGAAACTTGTGGCGACCGAATCGGAACATGAGTGATCAGGCATCGGACTTCGTCCTGCAGGCCATCAGCTTCGATCGTTTGGAAGGCTGGAAGGATGATGATCCCTCCGGCCTTTTTGAAATGATGCGACACTGCCGGCGGCAGATCACCGACGTCAAACCCTACCGCACCGGGTCGCTCGGCCTGAGCGCGGAGGACCTGCTTCCGCTTCTTATGGACGCTGAAAATTTTACGCCGTCGTCGCCGGCAGCGGCGCGCACCTTTTTCGAAACGCGTTGCCTGCCCTTTCTGATCTGCCGCAAGGACGGCAGTTCCGGTTTCGTCACCGCCTTTTACGAGCCGGAGATCGAGGTATCGGATCGGCCGGACGAGATTTTCCGTTTTCCCTTCTATAGCCGTCCGAACGATCTGATCGATCTCGATGACGGCAATCGCCCGGCCGAATTGGATGGATCCTATGCTTTCGGCCGGCTGCATGACGACGGCCTTATTGGCGCCTATCCGGATCGCCGCGAGATCGATCAGGGCTTTCTCGACGGCCGCGGCCTCGAAATCGCCTGGGCGAAATCGAAGGTCGATGTCTTCTTCGTCCATGTGCAGGGCGCCGCCCGGCTGCGTTATCGAGATGGCCGTATCGGCCGCATCACCTACGCGGCGAAGGCCGGCCATCCCTTCTCGGCGATCGGCAAACTGCTGATCGAGCGCGGAGAAATCGACCGAGCCGAGATTTCGATGCAGTCGATCCGCGCCTGGCTGGCGCGCAATCCCGAGCAGGTGGACGAAGTGCTATGGCACAACCGCTCCTATATTTTCTTCCGGGAAGCGGCGGTCGCCGATCCTGAGGCCGGTCCGATCGCGGCCGCCAAGGTGCCGCTTCTTGCCGGCCGTTCGCTGGCCGTCGACCGCTTGATCCATACCTTCGGCTTTCCCTTTTTCATCCGCGCCGGCAGCCTCACGCATCTCGATGATGGCCGCGCCTTCGGCCGGCTGATGCTGGCGCTCGATACCGGCTCGGCGATCGTCGGGCCTGCGCGCGGCGATATCTTCACCGGTTCGGGGGACTTGGCCGGAGAGCGCGCTGGCACCGTCCGCCACGATGCCGATTTCGTCATCCTCATCCCCAAAGCCGCCGCCGGACGTTTCGACTGATGGCCAGGGATCGCAAGCTCAGCGCCGATGAGAGGATCCTGTGGGGCAAGGTTGCCCGCAGCACGCGACCGATGCCCGGCAAGGCGAACGAGTTGACCGAACTCGACGCCTTTCTTGCCGCAACCGAAGCGGCAGCCGAACGGCAGGCTGCGGAAAAGCAGACCTCCGTTTCGCCGCCGGCGCCACAGCCGACCCCACAGTCGACGCCGAGACAGCCGGCCAAGGTGCATCATCCGCTGGAAAGGCCGGTCAAGCGCAAGATCGCCAAGGGCCGGCTGGCGCTCGAGGCGCGCATCGACCTGCATGGCCTGGTGCAGAGCGAAGCCCATGTCGTCCTCCTCGATTTTTTAGTTCGCGCCCATGAGCGCGGCATGCGCCATGTGCTTGTGATCACCGGCAAGGGCAGCTCGATGGGCAGCGCCGGCGCGCTGAAGCGGGCCGTGCCGCTCTGGTTCTCGAAGCCGGAATTCCGTTACCTGATCTCTTCCTATGAACCGGCCGCCCAGCATCATGGCGGTGAGGGTGCGCTTTATATTCGCCTGTCGCGGCGGCATGGGGAAAAGCCATGACCCCCTTCGGAGAGGCGGTTCGCCGGCTGAGGGCCCGCAAGGGCGTCTCGCAGAAGGAGATGGCCGAAGCGCTGAACGTCTCCCCCGCCTATCTCTCGGCGCTCGAACATGGCAAGCGCGGTCTGCCGACATTCGATCTGCTGCAGCGCATCGCCGGCTATTTCAACATCATCTGGGACGAGGCCGAGGAACTGTTCCTGCTCGCCCGTTCCTCCGACCCTCGGGTCGTCATCGACACCTCGGGCCTGCCGCCGGAATATACCGAATTCGCCAACCGGCTGGCCCGGCGGATCCGCAAGCTTGACAGCGCCGAGATCGCCCGGTTATCCGCTATTCTCGAAAATGGCGGCAAAGGTGACGGAAAAGCGTCATAATCCCCTGTTTTATGGCCTGTTCAGGGGACTTGCCATTGGGAACCGGGCTCAAAAAACCTATATACGAGAGTGAAGAAAGCCGGTGATTCGCAAGGCGCGCCGCCGCTTTACGACAACAGGGAAAATCTCGACAGAATGAGCGATACATCCGCGACGGAAAACGGCGTAAGCACCGAATATGGCGCAGATTCCATCAAGGTCCTGAAAGGCCTCGACGCCGTGCGCAAGCGCCCCGGCATGTATATCGGCGATACCGACGACGGCTCCGGCCTGCATCACATGGTCTATGAAGTCGTCGACAACGCGATCGACGAAGCGCTGGCCGGTCATGCCGACATCGTCACCGTCACACTCAACCCGGATGGATCGGTGACGGTCACCGATAACGGCCGCGGCATCCCGACCGACATTCATAGCGGCGAAGGCGTGTCGGCAGCCGAAGTCATCATGACGCAGCTGCATGCTGGCGGCAAATTCGACCAGAATTCCTACAAGGTTTCCGGCGGTCTGCACGGCGTCGGCGTTTCCGTCGTCAACGCGCTCTCGGTCTGGCTGAAACTGAAGATCCGCCGCCATGGCAAGATCCATGAAATGAGCTTCACCCATGGCGTGGCGGATGCTCCGCTGAAGGTCACGGGCGATGCCCCTGATTCGACCGGCACGGAAGTCAGCTTCATGCCGAGCAGCGAAACCTTCACCATGACCGAATTCGATTACGGCACGCTGGAGCACCGCCTGCGTGAACTCGCCTTTCTGAATTCCGGCGTCCGTATTCTCTTGGCCGACAAGCGTCATTCCGACATCAAGCAGGAAGAAATGCGCTATGACGGCGGCCTCGAGGCCTTCGTCTCCTATCTCGACCGCGCCAAGAAGCCGCTCGTCGACAAGCCGGTCGCCATCCGCGGCGAAAAGGATGGCATCACCGTCGAAGTGGCGATGTGGTGGAACGACAGCTATCACGAGAACGTGCTCTGCTTCACCAACAACATTCCCCAGCGTGACGGCGGCACCCATATGGCCGGCTTCCGCGCGGCCTTGACCCGTCAGGTGGTTTCCTATGCCGACAATTCCGGCATCACCAAAAAGGAAAAGGTGACGCTGCAGGGGGAAGACTGCCGCGAGGGTCTGACGGCAGTTCTGTCGGTCAAGGTGCCCGATCCGAAATTCTCGTCGCAGACTAAGGACAAGCTCGTTTCCTCGGAAGTCCGCCCTGTCGTCGAAAGCCTCGTCAACGAGGCGCTGAACACCTGGTTCGAGGAGCATCCGAGCGAAGCCAAGATCCTCGTCGGCAAGGTCGTCGAGGCGGCAGCCGCGCGCGAAGCGGCCCGCAAGGCCCGTGAATTGACCCGCCGCAAGGGCGCGCTCGATATTGCCTCGCTGCCGGGCAAGCTCGCCGACTGCTCCGAACGCGATCCGGCCAAATCCGAAGTCTTCCTGGTCGAGGGCGATTCCGCCGGCGGCTCGGCCAAGCAGGGCCGGTCACGCGAAAACCAGGCAATCCTGCCGCTGCGCGGCAAGATCCTGAACGTCGAGCGCGCCCGCTTCGACAAGATGCTCTCCAGCCAGGAAATCGGCACGCTGATCACCGCGCTCGGCACCGGCATCGGCAAGGACGAATTCAACGCCGAAAAGCTGCGTTATCACAAGATCATCATCATGACGGACGCCGATGTTGACGGCGCTCATATCCGCACCCTGCTGCTCACCTTCTTCTTCCGCCAGATGCCGGAACTGATCGAGCGCGGCCATCTCTACATTGCCCAGCCACCGCTCTATAAGGTCGCACGCGGCAAGTCGGTGCAGTATTTGAAGGACGAGAAGGCGCTCGAGGAATATCTCATCGCCCAGGGTCTGGAGGATGCCGCATTGAGGCTCGGCAGCGGCGAGGTACGCACCGGCCAGGATCTGCGCGAAGTCATCCTCGATGCACTGCGCATGCGCGCTTTGCTCGACAATCTCCATTCGCGTTACAATCGCGCCGTCGTCGAACAGGCGGCGATCGCCGGCGCGCTCAATGCCGAGCTCGTCAGCGATCAGGCAAGAGCGCAGGCATTGGCGAGCGAGGTCGCAGGCCGTCTCGACATCATTGCGGAAGAGACCGAACGCGGCTGGCAGGGCGACCTGGCGACCGATGGCGGCCTGCGCCTCGAGCGCATGGTTCGCGGTGTCAAGGAAGTGGTGGTGCTCGACATGGCGCTGATCGGCTCCTCCGACGCCCGCCACATCGACCAGCTGACCGCGCGCCTCAAGGAAATCTATCAGACGCCGCCGTCGCTGCACCGGCGCGAAGGCGACATCGAAATTTCAGGACCACGCGCCCTGCTCGATGCAATCTTCGCCAGCGGCCGCAAGGGTCTGACCATGCAGCGCTACAAGGGTCTCGGCGAAATGAATGCCGAGCAGCTCTGGGAAACCACGCTCGATCCGAATGTCCGTTCGCTGCTGCAGGTCAAGGTTGCCGATGCCACCGATGCCGATGGCCTCTTCGCCCGACTGATGGGGGATGAAGTCGAGCCACGGCGCGAATTCATCCAGGACAACGCGCTCAGCGTCGCCAATCTCGATATCTGATCGATATGCCTTCAACAAAAACCCGCCGTCCCCGGACGGCGGGGCTTTTGTCTAGCTTATGTCGCTCAGTCGGCGACGAAACGGCCGTTAAAGGCGAGCTCTGAGAGCGGCTTGCGCTGGCTCGGGAATTCTCGCGCCTGATAGCGTTCCGAAAGGACGCTCTTATCGGCCAGACGACCGACGGCCACACCGGCTTCGACCCGGTACCCCTCCGGAATATCGAAGGTCTTCCTGATCTCCTCATGTTTGATGCCGCCCATGCCATGGGCATAGAAGCCGGAAAGGCGCGCTTGCAGCGCCAGGTATCCCCAGGCTGCACCGGCATCGAAGGAATGGGTGTAACTCGGCTTTTCCTCGCCGGATCCGGCAACGCCAGTGAAGCTGCGTGACACGACGAAGATCAGCGCCGATGCGTTCTTCGCCCATTCCTGATTGGCATCGACGAGCAGTGCGACGAATTTCTCCCAGTGCTCCGAGCCTTTGAGGGCATAGATGAATCGCCAGGGCTGCTGGTTGGAAGAGGACGGCGCCCAATGGGCGGCTTCGAGCAGGCTGAGCAGCTCTGCCGCCTCGATGATCTCGCCGGTAAAGGCGCGGGGCGACCAGCGATCGAGAAACATCGGATCGATCGGATATTGGGATTCGCGATTATTGCTCTTCGTCATGCTTGTTCCGGGAGTTGGGGCAAGAAATCGGTGGAATTAATCGGTCCAGGCCATATCGAGTTCCTCGCGAAAGGCGAAGCGCTTCAGGTGATCGTCGATGACGCCCTGCATCCTTGCCTGCTGCGCGGGGTCGGTGACGGATAACGTCATGGTCAGGCACGCATCATCGGCGGCAAAGGTCACTTCGGCCGCATCGCTGAACGGCACACGGCCCTTGTGCGAATCGAAATCGACGCTGAACTTGTGGCTCCAGTGTTTGCAGAGCTGCTGCAGATACCGGCTTGCATGCTCGGTGCGCACGACGGCCTTGGAGAGGTGCATATCGAACTCCATCTCATCTCGGACTGCAGCGAAGTCATATTTCCTGCTTCGCGGTCTTGGCAAGCGCAGCGTCGTCGCAGTTTGAGTGCACAGACTGTCTCCATAAAAGCGGTCTCACGCGCGCGTCGAAGCAGGCTAATAACTGCCTCGATAACACGATCGGAGAGTTGCGCATGCTGGTGAATGGAAAATGGACGGAAGACTGGCAGCCCGTTCAGGCAAAGGATGAAAAAGGCGGCTTCGTCAGGCAGGTTTCGAGTTTCCGCAACTGGGTGACGCCGTAGGGCGACGCCGGGCCGACGGGCGAGGGCGGTTTCAAAGCCGGTGCCGGCCGTTACCATCTCTATGTCTCCTATATCTGCCCCTGGGCCTCGCGCACTCTGATCGGCCGCAAGCTCAAGGGCTTGGAGGACGTCATTTCCGTTTCCGTCGTCGAGCCGGTGCTGGCAAAGCAGGGCTGGCGCTTCGGCGATTATCCCGGCGCGACCCCAGATCATGTCAACGGCACGACCTATATGCATGAAATCTATACGAGGGCAGCGCCTGACTTCACCGGCCGCGCCACCGTGCCGGTCCTCTGGGACAAGCAGAGAAACACCATCGTCAACAATGAATCCGCCGATATCCTGCGCATGCTGAACAGCGGCTTCGGCGATCTGGCGAAAAATCCGATCGATCTCTATCCCGCTGAGAAACGCGCCGAGATCGATGCTTTCAACGACCGGATCTATCCCGCGTTGAACAACGGCGTCTACCGCGCCGGTTTCGCCACCACCCAGATCGCTTACGAAGAAGCCTTCGCCGATGTCTTCTCCTGCCTCGATTGGCTCGAGCCTCAGTTCGAAAGCCGGCCTTTTCTGTTTGCCGGTCATCCCACCGAAAGCGATATCCGCCTTTTCGTGACGCTGGTGCGCTTCGATGCCGCCTATCACGGCATTTTCAAATGCAATCTGCGCCGGCTTTCGGATTACGCCAACCTGCGCGCCTTCTGCCGGCGCATGCTGGATTGGCCGGGCATCGCCGAAACGGTGAATTTCGACCACATCAAGCGTGGCTACTACTCGGTCGAAAGCCTCAACCCGACAAAAATCGTTCCTGCCGGTCCGGAGCTCTTCGAAATTTTATAGGAGGGCGTACCGCTTCCGGGCAAAGCCGTAATGACACCGATGAATAATTCGTTCATAGGTGGCTGGACGTTCGTTTTGATGAGGAGGCATTCCATGAAGCTGATGCGTGTTGGCGAAGCAGGTCGTGAAAAACCGGCGCTTCTCGATGCCGATGGCAAGATTCGCGATCTTTCGGCGCATGTCTCCGATATCGCCGGCGAGGCAATCTCGCCGGCCGGTCTTGCGAGGATAGCGGCGCTCGATCCGAAGACCCTTCCAGAGCTCGCGCCCGGCCGGATCGGCGCCTGCGTCGCCGGCACGGGCAAATTCATCTGCATCGGCCTCAATTTTTCCGACCATGCCGCCGAAACGGGCGCCACCGTGCCGCCCGAGCCGGTGATCTTCATGAAAGCGACCTCGGCTATATCAGGTCCGAACGACACCGTTCTCATCCCGCGCGGCTCGGAAAAGACCGACTGGGAAGTCGAACTCGGCGTCGTCATCGGCAAGACTGCAAAATATGTCAGCGAAGCCGAGGCGCTCGACTACGTCGCCGGCTACTGCGTGTCGCACGACGTCTCCGAACGCGCCTTTCAGACGGAGCGCGCCGGCCAGTGGACCAAGGGCAAGTCCTGCGACACCTTCGGGCCGATCGGCCCGTGGCTCGTCACCAAGGACGAGATCGCCGATCCGCAGAACCTTGCCATGTGGCTGAAGGTCAACGGCCAGACGATGCAGAACGGCTCTTCCAGGACCATGGTTTATGGCGTCGCCCACATCGTTGCCTATCTCAGCCAGTTCATGTCGCTGCATCCAGGCGACGTCATCTCGACTGGAACGCCTCCCGGCGTCGGCATGGGCATGAAGCCGCCGCGTTTCTTGAGAGATGGCGACGTCGTCGAGCTCGGCATCGAAGGTCTTGGCAGCCAGAAGCAGAGCTTCGTCGCGGATCGTTAACGACGCTACCTCAGGTGAACCTTAAGCTGTCAGTTCTACGGTGATGCCTAGGGATCAACACTCTGGCATTTCCTGTGCAGCTTTGGTGCGTTCATGTTGCTGTGCAACAAAAACCTGTTAGTCTGCGTTAGGGCCAGCGTGCGGAAAGATTGGATGTCTATCAGTCGGCGTCATCTTTTCGATGGAGAAAGGTGGCGCCTCTTATGTTTTATCAGCTTTATGAATTGAACCATGCCGCCATGGCGCCGTTTCGCGCCGCGGCTGACATCATGCGATTTGCCTATGCCAATCCGCTGAATCCATTTTCCAATACGCCGTTTGGCCGGACAATGGCGGCAAGCCTCGAAATGTTTGAGCGCACCACACGCCGCTACGGAAAGCCGGAATTCGGTTTGAAGCAGACGTCGATCGGCGATCAGACAGTTTCGGTTCGCGAAGAGATCGTCTGGTCGCGATCCTTTTGCAACCTTCTGCATTTTGCCCGCAATGTTCCGCCCGGCCGCGCCGCCGATCCGCGCATCCTGATCGTCGCGCCGATGTCCGGCCATTATGCGACGCTGCTGCGCGGCACGGTTGAGGCGTTGCTGCCAAGCGCCGATGTCTACATCACCGACTGGATCGACGCCCGCATGGTGCCGATGACGGAAGGCACCTTCGATTTCGACGATTACGTCGACTATGTTATCGAGATGCTGCATTTCCTCGGTCACGACACCCATGTGATCGCCGTCTGTCAGCCGTCGGTGCCGGTGCTGGTCGCAGCCGCGGTGATGGAGGAGGCCCAGGATCCGCTTTCGCCGTCATCGATGACGCTGATGGGCGGCCCGATCGACACGCGCATCAACCCGACGGCGGTCAACAAGCTCGCCCATGAGCGGTCGCTGCAGTGGTTTTCCGATAATGTGATCATGAACGTGCCCTGGCCGCAGCCGGGCTTCATGCGGCCTGTCTATCCGGGTTTCCTGCAGTTGTCGGGCTTCATGTCGATGAACCTCGACCGGCACGTCGTCGCCCACAAGGAGTTCTTCATGCATCTCGTGAAGAACGACGGCGAACCGGAAAAACATCGCGATTTCTACGACGAATATCTCGCCGTCATGGATCTGACCGCCGAGTTCTATCTGCAGACGGTGGAACAGGTCTTCATGAAGCATTCGCTGCCGAAGGGCGAATTGATGCACCGCGGCAAGCGCGTCGATCCGGCGGCGATCCGCAACGTCGCGCTCCTGACCGTCGAGGGCGAGAATGACGACATTTCAGGGGTCGGCCAGACCAGGGCGGCGCAGACCATCTGCGTCAACATCCCCGAAGATATGCGCATGCACTATCTCCAGCCGGATGTCGGCCACTACGGCGTTTTCAACGGCTCGCGATTCCGTCGCGAGATCGCGCCGCGCATCGTCAATTTCGTCCGCCAGCATTCTCGCGCCGCCGTCAAACGCCCCGTGCAGCGTGTCATCAAGGGCGGACGGACAGCGTGATTCAGTGACGTCTGAATTAGCAACGCCGATTCAAGGCTTTGTCCGATTTCGCCGGCGATCGTCTTGAAGGCGGTTCTTGCGGTTACCACATCGATTTCCAGCGTTCGGCATCTTGCCGGGCGCCGAAAGCGAGGATACCGCACGATGAACCAGTCAGCATTGCTTCGACCGGATTGGACTCCGGCTACCATTGCCCTGATGATTCTCGGCTTCATGGTTTTCTGGCCTCTGGGTCTGGCCATGCTTGCCTATATCATCTTCGGCGATCGTCTGCGCGGCTTCAAGCGCGACGTTAATCAGGCGACCGATGGTTTCTTTGCCTCCTGCCGCCGTTCGCATGGCCGTCACCGCCCGCATTTCTCGACCGGAAATGTCGCCTTCGACGACTGGCGTAAGGCCGAGCTCGACCGGATCGAGGAAGAGCGCCGCAGGCTCGACCAAATGCGCGAGGAATTCGACGAATATCTCCGTGAACTCCGCCGCGCCAAGGACCAGGAAGAGTTCGATCGCTTCATGCGTGATCGCAAGAACGCCAAGCGTGACGATAACGGCCCGGTCGCGGAGTTCCAGACGCCGTGAAGGCTTAAAGTATGTCGCGCAAAAAAGCGGTTTTGCGGCAACGACATGCGTAAACGAAGACCTGAAGCGCAAGGAGCGAATCTGGAAGATCGCGACGCGCTTTCGGCGATGAAATCATGGCCGGCATCTCACCGATGCCGGTTTTTCCATGTCTGCCTGCCGCGCAAATCGTTTAGATTCACCGGCGAATCGTATAGAAAACCCCCATGTTTCCGCTTCTGAAGACACGGCCAAAGGTGCGAAAGCCAGCTCCGCCCGAAACGCGGACGCTCGATGTCGCCGGCCGGCTCATGCCGCTGACCATTAAGCAGCACGATCAGGCAACCCGTATCACCCTTCGCATCGAGCCGGGCGGGCGGGCCTTGAGGATGACGGTGCCGAGAGGTCTTGCGGCGCGTGAGGTCAATGCTTTCCTCGATCGGCACCAGGGATGGCTGCTCACCAAGCTTGCCAAGTTTTCGACCGATACGGGCTTGAGCGACGGCGGCAAGATCCTCCTGCGCGGCGTTTCCCATCGCATCGAGCACACGGGCAGCCTGCGCGGCTTGACGGAGGTGGTCTCTTTGGATGGCACCCCTGTGCTGCGCGTCAGTGGCCTGCCTGAACATGTCGGAAGGCGCATCGCGGCCTTCCTCAAGAAAGAGGCCCGCGCCGATCTGGAAAGACTGGCGGCGATGCACGCGGCAACGATCCGGGCGCCGATCCGCTCGATCTCGATGAAGGATACCCGCAGCCGCTGGGGCTCCTGCTCGTCGGAGGGAAACTTAAGTTTCTCCTGGCGCATCGTCATGGCGCCGCCTTCGGTGATCGACTATCTTGCCGCTCATGAGGTCGCCCATCTCAAGGAGATGAACCACGGGCCGCGCTTCTGGGCGCTGTGCAAGAAGCTTTGCCCCGGTATGGAGGAAGCGAAATCTTGGCTGAAGCGGCACGGCAGTCAGCTGCACGCCATCGATTTCGACTGATCGAAGCTCGCCCTAAATGCAGCGTTCCATGCAAATTGGCTCGACTCTTGCTGCTTTTCGTGTCACTTCGCTGCCATGAAACCGGATATTAAAATCTGTGGCTTGAAGACGCCCGAAGCGATCGATCGTGCGCTGAAACGCGGCGCGACCCATATCGGGTTTATCTTCTTCGAAAAGAGCCCGCGTTACATCGAGCCGGACTTGGCGGCAAAACTTGCCGAACCTGCCCGCGGTAAGGCGAAGATCGTCGCTGTCGTCGTCGATCCCACAAATGACGAGCTGGATGAGATCGTCTCGCTGTTGAAGCCGGATATTCTGCAGCTCCACGGCAATGAGAGCCCCGAACATGTGCTGACCATCAAGGCGCTCTATGGTCTGCCTGTCATGAAGGTCTTTTCGGTGCGCACCGCCGACGATCTGAAACGGGTCGAGGCCTATATCGGCATTGCCGACCGTTTCCTCTTCGATGCGAAAGCGCCGAAAGGTTCGGAACTGCCTGGCGGCAACGGCATTTCCTTCGACTGGAGCCTTCTCAGCTGGCTCGACGGCAGCATCGACTACATGCTGTCCGGCGGACTGAACAAGAACAATGTCGCGGATGCGCTTGTGAAGACCAGGGCGCGTGGTATCGACGTCTCCTCGGGTGTCGAAACCGAGCCTGGCGTCAAAAGCGTCGCAATGATCGATGAATTTTTCGATGCGGTCGAAACGGCGGATGCGCCTGTCATGGCCCCAGGGAGTTGAGAGTGAACGAAACGCCTAAACCGAATTCCTTCCGTTCCGGACCTGACGAAGATGGTCGTTTCGGCATCTACGGCGGTCGTTTCGTTGCCGAAACGTTGATGCCGCTGATTCTCGATCTGCAGGACGAATGGAACAAGGCGAAGAGCGATCCGGCCTTCCAGGCGGAATTGAAGCATCTCGGCGCGCACTATATCGGCCGGCCGAGCCCGCTTTATTTTGCTGAACGGCTGACGGCCGAACTCGGCGGCGCGAAGATCTATTTCAAGCGCGAGGAGCTGAACCACACCGGCTCGCACAAGATCAACAATTGCATCGGCCAGATCCTGCTCGCCAAGCGCATGGGCAAGACGCGGATCATCGCCGAGACCGGCGCCGGCCAGCATGGCGTCGCCTCCGCAACCGTCGCCGCCCGCTTCGGCCTTCCCTGCGTGGTCTACATGGGCGCGACCGATGTCGAGCGGCAGGCGCCGAACGTTTTCCGCATGAAGCTGCTCGGCGCCGAAGTCAAACCGGTGACGGCAGGTAGCGGCACGCTGAAGGACGCCATGAACGAGGCGCTCCGCGACTGGGTCACCAATGTCGAGGATACCTATTACTTGATCGGCACGGCGGCCGGCCCGCATCCCTATCCGGAGATGGTCCGCGATTTCCAGTCGGTGATCGGCGCGGAAGCGAAAGAGCAGATGCTGGCCGCCGAAGGCCGCCTGCCGGATCTCGTCGTCGCTGCCGTCGGCGGCGGATCGAATGCGATCGGCATCTTCCACCCCTTCCTCGACGATTCCTCGGTGAAGATCGTCGGCGTCGAAGCCGGCGGCAAGGGCCTGCAGGGCGACGAACATTGCGCCTCGATCACCGCCGGGTCCCCTGGCGTTCTGCACGGCAACCGCACCTACCTGCTGCAGGATGGCGACGGCCAGATCAAGGAAGGCCATTCCATTTCGGCCGGTCTCGATTATCCCGGCATCGGTCCCGAACATTCCTGGCTGAGCGATATCGGCCGCGTCGACTACGTGCCGATCATGGACCACGAGGCGCTCGAGGCTTTCCAGACCCTGACCCGCCTCGAAGGCATCATTCCGGCGCTTGAGGCCGCGCATGCGATCGCCGAGGTCATCAAGCGCGCGCCGAAGATGGGCAAGGACGAGATCATCCTGATGAACCTCTCCGGCCGCGGCGACAAGGATATCTTCACCGTCGGCAAGATTCTGGGAATGGGACTGTAAGACATGACCGCACGCATGGACAAACGCTTTGCCGAGCTGAAGGCCGAGGGCCGTCCGGCGCTTGTGACCTATTTCATGGGCGGCGATCCTGACTACGATACCTCTCTCGGCATCATGAAGGCGCTGCCTGAAGCAGGTTCCGACATCATCGAGCTCGGCATGCCCTTTTCCGATCCGATGGCCGACGGCCCGGCGATCCAGCTGGCCGGTCAGCGGGCGTTGAAAGGCGGCCAGACGCTGAAGAAGACGCTGCAGCTGGCGGCTGATTTCCGCAAGACCAACGATTTAACGCCGATCGTGATGATGGGCTATTACAATCCGATCTATATCTACGGCGTCGAAAAGTTCCTCGATGATGCACTCGCCGCCGGCATCGACGGCCTGATCGTCGTCGACCTGCCGCCGGAGATGGACGACGAACTCTGCATTCCGGCGATCCGCAAGGGCATCAACTTCATCCGCCTGGCGACGCCGACCACCGACGAAAAGCGCCTGCCCACCGTGTTGAAAAACACCTCCGGCTTCGTCTACTACGTGTCGATGAACGGCATTACCGGCTCGGCACTGCCCGATCCGTCGCTGGTTTCGGGCGCCGTCCAGCGTATCAAGCAGCATACGGAGCTGCCCGTTTGCGTCGGTTTCGGCGTCAAGACGGCGGAGCACGCGAAGGTCATTGGCGGCTCTGCCGACGGCGTCGTCGTCGGCACCGCCATCGTCAATCAGGTCGCAACAAGCTTGACGAAAGACGGAAAGGCGACGCCCGACACGGTTCAGGCGGTCGCAACGCTGGTGCGCGGCCTCTCATCGGGAGCACGTTCGGCGCGCCTTGTTGCTGCCGAATAGTTTGCCCACATTGGCACTAGTCACTTAGGAGAATTCGAGTTGAACTGGATCACCAACTACGTTCGCCCGCGGATCAATTCCATGCTGGGCCGTCGCGAAGTGCCGGAGAACCTCTGGATCAAGTGCCCGGAAACGGGCGAGATGGTCTTCCATAAGGACCTGGAATCCAACAAATGGGTCATTCCGGCATCCGGTTATCACATGAAGATGCCGGCCAAGGCGCGCCTTGCCGATCTTTTCGACAACGGCGAGTATGAGTCGCTGCCGCAGCCGAAGGTCGCCCAGGACCCGTTGAAGTTCCGCGATTCGAAGAAATATAGCGATCGTCTGCGTGACAGCCGCCTGAAGACCGAACAGGAGGACACGATCCTCGCCGGCCTCGGAAAGGTGCAGGGTCTGAAACTCGTTGCCGTCGTGCACGAATTCAACTTCATCGGCGGTTCGCTCGGCATCGCCGCCGGCGAGGCGATCGTCAAGGCTTTTGAACGTGCGACGTCGGAAAAATGCCCGCTGGTGATGTTCCCAGCCTCCGGCGGTGCGCGCATGCAGGAAGGCATTCTCTCGCTGATGCAGCTGCCGCGCACGACCGTTGCCGTCGATCTGCTCAAGGAATCCGGCCAACCCTATGTCGTCGTGCTGACCAACCCGACGACGGGTGGTGTGACGGCCTCCTACGCCATGCTCGGCGATATTCACCTGGCCGAGCCCGGCGCCGAAATCGGTTTTGCCGGCAAGCGGGTGATCGAGCAGACGCTGCGTGAAAAGCTGCCGGAAGGCTTCCAGACCTCCGAATATCTGCTGGAACATGGTATGGTCGACATGGTGGTCAAACGTCACGACATTCCGGAAACGCTGGCGCGGGTCCTGAAAATTCTAACGAAAAAGCCCGTGTCGGCAGCCAACGACGTGACTCGTGGAGCGATCGCCTTGGCGGCGAGCGCCTGATATCAGGCAAACAGGCGGGGTGCCGAATTGATACCCAGAGGCCAAACCGCGGTGAGTGAGGCAGCACAGGAGATCGAAAAACTCATGGGATTGCATCCCAAGGGGTTCGATCTGTCTCTCGATCGCATCACCCGTCTCCTCGACCGACTTGGCAATCCGCACAGGAAACTGCCACCGGTGGTCCATGTCGCCGGCACCAACGGCAAGGGCTCGGTCACCGCTTTCTGCCGCGCTTTGCTTGAAGCCGGCGGCTACAGCGCCCATGTCCATACCTCGCCGCATCTCGTCAATTGGCACGAGCGTTATCGCATCGGTGTGGCGGGCGGACGCGGGCAACTCGTCGATGATGCCGTCTTTGCCGAGGCCGTGCGCCGCGTGGCCGAGGCCAATGCCGGTCAGCACATCACCGTCTTCGAGATTCTGACGGCGGTCACTTTCATTCTGTTTTCCGAACATCCGGCCGATGCTGCGATCATCGAAGTTGGCCTCGGCGGCCGTTTCGACGCCACCAATGTTATTTCCGATCCGGCCGTCTCGGTCATTATGCCGATCTCGCTCGATCATCAGCCCTATCTCGGCGACAGGGTCGAACTGATTGCAGCCGAAAAGGCCGGCATCATGAAGCCGGGACTGCCTGTCGTCATCGGTCACCAGGAATATGATGCCGCGCTCGATGTGCTGATGTCGACGGCCGAACGGCTGCATTGCCCGAGCGCGGTTTTCGGGCAGGATTTCATGGCCCATGAGGAATATGGGCGGCTTGTCTATCAGGACGAATACGGCCTTGCCGACCTGCCGCTGCCGCGTCTTCCCGGTCGCCATCAATACGCCAATGCCGCCGCCGCCATCCGCGCCGTCAAGGCGGCGGGTTTCACCGTCACCGAGACGATGATGGAAAAGGCGATGAATTGCGTGGAATGGCCGGGCCGGCTGCAGCGCCTGAGCGAAGGCCGGCTGCTGTCGCATGCCCCGCTCGGCGCCGAGATCTGGGTCGATGGCGGGCATAATCCCGGCGCCGGCGAAGTGATCGCCGAAGCCATGGCCAGTTTCGAGGAGCGCCAGCCGCGGCCGCTTTTCCTGATCATCGGCATGATCAACACCAAGGATCCGATCGGCTATTTCAAGGCCTTCACAGGTCTGGTCGAGAAGGTGTTCTGCGTACCGATCCGTGGCAGCGACGCGATGATCGATCCGGTGATATTATCGAACGCCGCCTATGATGCCGGTTTGGTTGCCGAACCGATGTCGACGGTCGGCGATGCGCTGGAAGCGATAAAAACGGCACTCCAGCCGGCGGCACTGCCGCCCCGCATCCTTGTCGGCGGCTCTCTCTACCTCGTCGGCGATGTGCTTACCGACAACGGCACGCCCCCGAAATAGGCAGACGAAAAAAGCCCGGTCGAGACCGGGCTTTTTCATGGGATATGAAGACGATATCGATCAGGCGGCGTTCGAAATCCAGTTCGAAAGCGCGGTCTTCGGCTTGGCGCCGACCGAGATATCGGCCACTTCGCCGCCCTTGAAGATCGCGAGCGTCGGAATGGAGCGCACGCCGAACTGGGCGGCGAGTTCCGGGTTTTCATCGATGTTGAGCTTGGCGACCTTGACCTTGCCTTCCATTTCGACGGAAATTTCCTCAAGGCTCGGAGCGATCATCTTGCATGGACCGCACCATTCAGCCCAGAAATCGACGACGACGGGTTCTGCGGATTCCAGAACTTCCGACTGGAAGTTATTGATATCGACTTTCACGGTAGCCATAGGCTGCTCCTTTGACCGAAGAAGATGTTGAACCACATGTGATGGTGCGGCGCCAAATTTTCAATGTCCGGTATTTCACTTTGTCTTGAGTCCTGCAAGCGCCAAACCGAGCGCCTTTTCACTCAGCGTATAGAGCGACGCATTCTCGGTATAGACGAGCATGCAGTCGATGCGTTTGCCGGGATAGAGCGGCGCCAGGATCTCACGATAGATCGCGAGCTGAGCCTTATGTGCGAAAGGGATCGCCTCCTCAGTCGAAGGTGGCACCCGATTGGTCTTGTAGTCGAGAATGACGATGCGATCGGCAAGCACGGCCAGCCGGTCGATACGGCCGGAGACCGCATAACGCCTGTCTTCAAGCGTCAATGTTCCCATGATCGAAACTTCCGGCCGGGCCTCTGCCCCGAGAACCGGCTGCAGACCCTCTTCGTCCATTAGTTTCACAACCGAATCGACGAGCCGGCGGCGTTCCGCTTCCGGCCAGAGCCGCGCCGCCCGCTCGGCATAGCGGCTCGCGGCATCCGGCCGTTCGACCGGCGGAATGTCGGGAAGCGCCTGCAGCATGCGATGGATCAGCCTGCCCTTTTCCAGCGAATGATCGCTGCGCTCTTTCTCGCCGAACAGCGGCGAAGCGACAAACAAGCTGCCCTCGTCTTCGTCGACGATCGTCCCGGCGCCGGACGGGCTGAGGGGGCGGGGCAGCTCAGCCTGCGGCGGCAGTGGCCGCGACAGACCTTCCGGCAACGCCTCCTGGCTGTCGTGCGCTTCGCTGCGATCGATACGCTCGAAGCGCCGCTCCACCCGCGGCACACGCCATCGGATGCCCGGCCATTCCCCGTCTGGGCCGGAGAAGGTGGCCGCCTCCACATGCGGATGGCCTTCGCTGAGCGCGGTGGAAATCATCATGTGCCAGGTATCGTTATTGACACGAACGCCACGATAGCCGCAGACGACCAGCCGGTCGGCAGCCCGCGTCATGGCGACATAAAGCAGGCGACGATACTCCTCTTCCGCCAGCATCTGGATCCGCGCTGCATCGTTTTGCGTCAGCGAATTGGCGAGGTCGGAGACGGGAACCCAGGCCGGCAGCGGCGGCTCGTCGGCGTCCGTTTCGATCAGGCGAAGCTTCGGCAGATGCGTATGCGTGAAGGGCTTGGAGCCGCCGTCGACGAGGAAGACGATTGGTGCTTCAAGACCCTTGGAGGCATGCACGGTCATGATCCTGACCTCGTTGCGCCCCTTGTCCTGCTCACGCTTCACCTCTGGCGCTTCGAGCTCCAGCGTTGAGATGAAGGATTGCAGCCCGGGGAGGCCGGAACTCTCGTGGTCGAGGGTAAAGGTCAAGAACTCGTCTAGAATATCGCTGACCTCGGTGCCGAGGCGGGCAAGAAATTGCCGCCGCCCGCCATGGCTGCCCAGCACGCGCGCATAGAAATCGTGGACCGACAGATGCCTCGACTGCCGAAGAAACAGCTCCAGCCTTTCGACGGCAGCACGGAAACGTTCGGTGCCGTCGGCCGCAAACCTTTTGAGATGGCTCCAGACGCTCTCGTTGTCGTCCCGCAGGCCGGCGATTGCAAAGATATCGTCCTCGGAAAGATCGAAAAGCGGGCTTTTGAGCACGGCAGCGAGCGAAAGATCGTCCTCCGGCAGAAGCAGGAAACGACCGAGCGCCAGCAGATCCTGCACGGCGATATGGCTGGTCAGCGTCAGTCGGTCGGCGCCGGCGACGGGAATGTCTCCGCGGCGCTTCAAGGCGCGGGTTAAGGCATTGACGAAGGCGTCGCGCTTGCGCACCAGAACGAGGATGTCGCCGGCCTCGATCAGCCGCTCCTTACCTTTGTCGACGATCGTTTCACGGCCGACGAGCGTCCCGATCGAATGGGCGATCCGCCGCGCGAGGATTGCAGCCGGCGCGCTTTCCGGTGTCGCATCGAAGGGCGCCGTCCAATCCTCCTCCTTCACCACCGCTTCCGGCGCGACCACTTCCCAGAGGTCGACGGCGCCCGGATGCCCGATGCGGCTGGATCGATGCACGACCGGCTCACCGACGGCGCTGAGACCCCGCGCATTGTCCGATGTCCTGAAAATCTCGTCGACGGCCTCGAGCACGTCGGCGGTTGAGCGGAAGGAGAGCGGCAGCCGCACGGAGGAAAAGCTCAGCCCGCTGTCGGAGACCCGCCGCCGCGTCCGGTCGCTCTCTTCGGAAAAACGCTCGGGCCGTGCCCCCTGAAAGGAGTAGATCGACTGTTTCTCGTCGCCGACGGCAAAGAGCGTGCGCACGCCCGGCCGGGCGCTCTCGCCGGAAAAGAAATCCTCGGCGAGCGACTGGATGACGCTCCATTGGATCGGACTGGTATCCTGCGCCTCGTCGACGAGGATATGATCGATACCTCGGTCGAGCTTGTAATGGATCCAGGGACCGACGCCACTCTTTGTCAGCAGGTCGGCGGTGCGGGTGATCAGGTCCTCGAAATCCAGTTGGCTGCGCTGCTTCTTCAGCTCCTCGTAATCGTGATTCAGCCGACCGGCGAGCACCAGCGCCGCCTGAGTGGCGCCGAACATTCGCATCATTTTCAACCGGTCACGGCTTGCCGCAACATGCGCGCGGGCGACGGCGATGGCGCTCGTCAATTGCGGCGCTTCCGCAAGCATGGCCTTGACCAGGAACTGCGAGTCCGATTTAGGCTCGCCTTTTGCCGTCAGGAAGATTTTCTCCAGCATTTCGGCGCGCCTGTCATCGTCGCGCTCCCGGCCGGCGAGCCTGAGGCCATAAGCAACCTCCTGCGCCTTGGCGCCGCCCTTCTGGTCGGCAAGGGACAGATAAAGCTCCAGAATGCGGCCCGAAAGCTCCGGCAACGGCCAATATTGCGCCGCGATCCGGCTTTCCGTATCGCCGGCGGCAAGGCCGAGCCTGTCGCGCAGAACAGCCTCCACGCCGCCGCGTCGCTCGGCAGCCGTCGTGAAGCGGCGAATGGCGTTGCGATTGGCGACGATGTCGGCGAGCAGGTTCTCCAGGCCGGATTCGTCGCCCAGATTGAGCACATAGGCGAAAGCCTCGGCAAGGGCGCTGCCTTCTACCGGCGCGGTCGCCGTCAGCAGCGCCCGGCGCGCATCGGAAAGCAGTGCCGCCGCCGCGCGATCGTCGAGGACCGAGAAATGCCCGGCAACATTGGCCTCCAGCGGGAATTGGTGCAGCAGCGCTTCGCAAAAGGCATGGATCGTCTGGATCTTCAACCCGCCCGGCGTTTCCAGCGCCTTCGCAAACAGCCGGCGCGCCTCCGCGAGTTTCAGCGCGTCGGGCGCCGTCCCCTCGATCTGCATGATCCGCCGGCTGAGATCTTCGTCGTCGAGCACCACCCAGTCCGCCAGCCGTTCGAAGACGCGATTCGACATTTCGGAGGCCGCGGCCTTGGTATAGGTCAGGCAGAGAATGGCGGAAGGCCGCGCGCCGGCAAGCAGCAGACGAATGACACGCTGGGTCAGAACATGCGTCTTGCCGGAACCGGCATTGGCCGAGACCCAGGCGGAGCGCTCGGGATCGGAGGCGATCGCCTGCTGGATCGTAGTCCAGCCGATCCAGGCGCCGGGATCGTCGTCAGTCGGAAGTGCGGTCGGGTCACTCATCGCTGCCGCCTTCCTCAGTCTCGGCCGTCGACCATTCGGAGACGCGGGCGAGATGATCATAGTCGCCGCCGAAATCAAATTGCTGCGCCGGAATGAGCCGCGAGGTGAAGCCCTTTTCGCCGGACTGCAGCAAACTGACGAACTTGATCAACTGGTCGACCGAGTCCCCGGCAAGGTCCATCGCCGATTTCGCCTTGTCGCTGCGGGCCGAATTCTCGTTGTTCACCGTATCGACCTGGAACCGGCGTCCCGGACGCAGACGGACATAGAGCAGATCCTGCGGGATGAGACTGCCGGCATCGCGGAAGGCGCCGGCGCTCAAAGCCGCCGCTTCCAGCGCGAGCTGCGGATCGAGAAGCGCGCGGGCCTGTGCCGGTGAAGGGTTGTAGCCGGTCTTGTAGTCGATGATATCGGCCGCTCCCGGTCCTGTAATATCGATCCGGTCCGCAACGCCGTTCAGCCGGATATTGATCGCCTCCAGCTCCACGCCGCCGCGAACTTCCGTCAGCGTCCTGCGGATGGCGGGACGCCGTCCGGCCTCCCATTCGAGGAAGGCGCGGGCCACTTCGCGAAAGCGCGGCCGCCAGACGGCATCGATATGTGGCGGCAGCTTCTCCATGTCGAAAAGCTCGGTGAGGATCCACTCCATCGCCGCTGCCGCCTCCGGCGTGCCAGCCACATGGGCTTCGCGGATGAACCGGTCGATGATCGTGTGATAGAGCGTTCCGCGTTCGGCCGCTCCCGGATCCCGGTTGAACGCGTCGACCGGATCGAGCCGCAGGATGCGACGGGCATAAATCGCATAAGGATCGCGGCGCAGCCGTCCGACCTCGCTGAAGGAATAGGATTTCGGCTGCAGCGCCAGCGGCGGTTTCGGCGAGGGCCGCTGCGCCGGTGCCTGGGCCTCTCCCCGATCGATGAGACCGGCCCATTGCAGATACCGGTTGCCGCGCCCTCTCAATGCCGCTTCAAATGCCTCTCCGCCGAGCGCCAGCAGCCGCTGCAGCCAGCGTGAGGCGACGGTCGGTGTCGAACCTTGGCGCAGCGCTCTCGAATAGATCAGGTGGCGAGTGCCGTTCGCCATCTCGAAATCATGCGCCAGCTGGCCGATGCGCCGCTCCGGCGGTTCGAGCCCGATCTCCGTCTTCATCATGCGTGGAATGAAGGGATTGTTTGCGCTCTGCCCTGGCCAGGAGCCTTCGTTCAACCCGCCGAGGATCAGCGTGTCGACGCTCTGCAAGCGGGCTTCGAGCGTGCCGAAGATGAAGAGGCGGGGATGGTTGAGCGCCCGAGGTTTCACGGCATGGCCGGCGGCGAGCGCTGCCATGATGTCGATCCATTGCGGTCCGTCGGCCTCGATCTGGCCATCCGTGTCGATCACTTCGCCAAGAAGCGAGGCAAGGGCGTCGCCTGCCTCGTGCGACCAGAGATCGGCAAGATTGCCGTGCGGATCTGCCGCGACCGCTTCGAGCGAGCGGCCGGTCCGCTCCGCCCATTCGGACAGTGTGAAACGCGCCGTCTTGCCGCGCTCCTCCGGTCGGTGCCGGACCAGCGCGGAAGCAAGAGGCTGTGTTGCGCGGGTGACCCGGCGGGCAAGCTCGGATGCGGCATTGGCCGCCTCGGCGGGCAGCGCCTTTCGCCATTGCGGCGCGTGTCGGTCGAGGACCTGTTCGCCGAGCTGGTGGGTCAGGAGCAACTCCAGCGCACTGATATCCACCTCCGCCACGCCGCCGCGCAGTGCCAACAGCTCGAGCGCCTCGGTCGCAGAAATCAGGGCGTCGCGCTCGAGGCCGAAGCGCGCCAGCGGATGTTTGAGCAGTGACACGATCGCCACCGGATCGCCCGGCCGCAGCGCCGCCTCCAGCAGCAGTTGCAACAAGGTGCCTTGCGGTGTGGCCGAAAGCGGGGTGCCGGCCGAATCGTCGGCGAGGATCCCGAAGCGGGAAAGTTCGGCCATCACCCGACGGGCGAGATTGCGGTCCGGCGTGATCAGCGCTGCCCGGCTTTCGCCGTCCCGTCCCGGCCTTTCCAATGCCAGCCGGAGTGCGATGGCAATCGCGGTTGCTTCCTCGCGCTCATTGGCGGCTTCGATCAGCGAAACATCGGCAAAGGCTGAATCCAGCGCTCCCTCGGGCAGCGCGCCCTTCCAGGCTCCCCAGTCGCTGGTCGCCTCTGCCGGGGCGAGCGCGCGCGACAGGATTTCGGCGCGCCGATTGAGATCGGCCTCCGGCCTGTCAAGCAGGCTGATGTCGCCTCGTGTCAGCCTCAACCTTTTCAGCAGCGACGACAGGCCATATTGCGGATGGCTCCGGCTGGCCGGATTGGAATGCTGGCCAGGTAGCGGTTCCGGCGCTACCATTTGCCAATGCCTTTCGGGCATGGAGAGATCGAGGCCTGGAAGGACGATCACGCCTTCCGGCAGATTTGCAACGGCGGCGATGAGATCGGTCGTGGCAGGAACCGAACCCGTTGAACCGGCGATAATGATCGGCCCGGCAGGTTTCGTCGCCGAAATCCTGGTTGCTTCTGCCCGCAGAATGGCGTTTCTGTGCCGCGCCGGCGAAGACTTGCCAAGCTCGGAAAGCCGCTCCGGCCAGAAGGCGCTGGCGATCTGCAGGAACTCCGCCGTCAGCTGCCACCAGGCCGCGTAGTCGCCGGTGTCGAGCTTCGACAGTTCCGTCCAGTCGAGATCCTCGGTTTCGATGGAATCGATCAGCTCCGCGAGGTTTCGGGCGAGCCAGATCGCATCCGCCGGGCTGGCCGGCGCAACGAGCGGCGAGTCCGAATGAATATGACGGACGATCTCCGGCAACTTGTTTCGCCAGGCAAGGATCAGCCGTGCCAATTCCAAGAGCCGAGCGGTATTCGACAGCGGCTGGGCGAGATCGATGGTTGCCGGCAGTGCCTCTTCGAAATAGCCACTGTCGTCATCGGTTTCGCCGAGAGGACGGATCACCGGCAGGATCGCCGATCGGCCGCCAAGCAGGTCGACGAATTCCGAACGAAGCACACGCACGGCGCGCCGGGTCGGCAGGTAGATCGTCACCCTGGCGAGCGACAGCGGATCATCGGACTCATGCCGGAAGAGCGGCGTCAGGCGCCCGTCGCAAAGCGTTGTCGCCAGCGTTTTCAGGAAGGGCAGGCCCGCCGGGATCGTCAGGATGCGTGGCTGGTGCCGGTCCGCCATGAGATCACGCGAACGCCCGCAGTCGGCGGATTGTTTCCTCCGCTTCGCCGATCGCCTCTGGCGTTCCCACAGTCAGCCAATGGCCTTCGAGCATAATGCCGAACAGCCGTCGGCGCGCGATCGCCTTGTCGAAATAGATATTGAGGTTGAAGGCATCCTTCGGCGCATCGTCAAGCAGCGCCGGGTTCATGGCGATCGCCCCGGCATAGACGACGGGATTGGACGGATCGTCGCGATACCGCGTCAGCCGGCCATCTGCAGCGAGGCTGAAATCGTTCTTGCCGTTGTGACCCGTCGTATCCTCAATCCTAACGCAAAGCAGCGCCATGTCCATGCGTTCTGCATCGAAGAATCCGGCTAAGCGTTGCAGGTTCGTCGGCCGTCCCGGCTGTTCGCCGATCCAGAAGAGATCGGCATTCATGACGAAGACATTGTCACGGTTCAGCAGCGTCAGGCCCTTCGCCAGGCCTCCACCGGAATTCATCAGCCCGTCCCGCTCGTCCGATATGACCATGTCGAGACCGCGATACTTGCCGAGATGGTCGAGCATCTGCTCGGCATGGTGGTGAACGTTGACGACGGCCCGCTCGACGCCGGCCGAAACGAGCGCGTCCAGCGCATAATCGATCATCGGCTTGCCGTCGATCTTCACCAACGGCTTCGGAATCGTATCGGTGATCGGGCGCATCCGGGTCCCGAGACCCGCGGCCAGTACCATGGCTTGTCTGATGGTCATCTTGATCCGAAACTTATGATTCGCTCTGGTCTATTCCAGCCCTTGCGCACCAATCGCGCAAGGGGGCAAGCGCCTCGTGCTCGAGCGCGACTTGGAGATAGGCGAGCGTGCGCGGCATATGTCTGAGGTAACCGGGCTTGCCGTCCCGCTGCAAGAGCCGCACCCACAGACCTGCAAGCTTGCAATTGCGTTGCGCCGACATGATCGCCCAGGCCTTCAAGAAGCCCGCTTCGTCGAAGCCGCCCTGCGCGCGGCGAAGACCGAGATAATCACCCATCAGCTGCCGGAAAAGCTCCGGCTCGATCGTCACCCGCGCATCTTGGACGATCGAGGCGAGATCATAGGCCGTGGGGCCGATCATGGCGTCCTGGAAGTCGATGAGACCGATCTTTTTGATGCCCGGCTCCTGCGGCCGCCAGATGATGTTCGGCGAGTGGAAATCGCGCAGCAGCAGGTTCTTTTCGGCCGTGGCAAGTTCATCGATCAGAGCGTCCCAGATCGCCAGATATACCTTGCGCTCGCTGTCCGAGGGGGCGGTGCCGCGTTTCCAGGCGATGTGCCAGTCGAGCACAAGCTGCACTTCCATCTTCATCGCCGTGCGATCGAAGTCCGGTATGTGATGCGCATGCGTGGCGGAAACCGGTATGTCCTGGGGAAATTGCATGGAATGAAGATGGGCAAGACAGGCGACGCTTTGCCGGTAACGCTCGGCGATCGGCCGCCCAGCGTCATCGAGCACGCCTTCCGTGCCGAGATCCTCAATGAGCAGGATGCCCTGCTCATAATCGACCTTATAAATCTCCGGCGCCGCAAAACCCCGTTCGCGTAGCGCATCGGCAATTGCGACGAAGGGATAGGCGTTCTGTGCAAGATGCGCGACCTTGGGATAGGGCTTGCCGTCATGGACCGGCGGCCCTTCGGGATGCGGCCGCCAGTCCATCAGGATGTCGCGACGCTCGGTATTCTCCCGATAGATCGCCTCGTAGGCGCGCAGCGAGGCATCGCCGGTCAGGAACCGGCGCTTGGCATCGGCATAACCAGCCTCGTTGAGGAAATCGCGGATGGCGAGGACCCGATGGACGCGAGAAGCCTGCGCGTCGGCGGCGCTGATCGTCGCCCGGCGGCCGTTGCCTTCATGCGCCAGCGTCAAGGTGATGCGTTCTGTAGGCAATTCGCTCGCGGCCATCTCCGGCCATTCGACGAGGCAGATGCCGTTCTGCAGGGCCTCGTCGAAGCCGAGTTCGGTCAATTCGTCGGGATCGCCGAGCCGATAGAGGTCAAAGTGCGAAACCGGGATGCGCAGGTCGTAGGATTGCACCAGTGTGAAGGTGGGGCTCGGGACTTCGAGCCCGTCGTCATCGGCAATGGCACGCAGGATCGCACGGGCGAGCGAGGATTTGCCGGCGCCGAGATCGCCCGACAGGGCAAGACAATCGCCGGCCTTCAAGGCCAAGGCCAGGTCTTCGCCGAGGCGAATGGTGGCCGCTTCGTCCTTCAGGAACAGCGAGATGGTATCGTGGGTCGTCATTCGGCGGCGGCGGAATGCGGGATGTTGACCGAGGGGATACGGCAGACGACCGTCGTGCCCTTGCCCGGCTCGCTGTCGATCGTCACGTCGCCATGATGCAGACTGACGAAGCTGTCGACGATCGAGAGTCCGAGGCCGGCGCCGCCGCGTTTGCCGCTTTTAGCCCCCGTCGCGAACCGGTCGAAGACGGTCGCGATCATGTCGGGCGAAATGCCGGGACCGCGATCACGAACGGAGAACACGAAATCCGTGCCTTCGCGATGGCATTCCAGCGAGATCGAGGCGCCCTCCGGCGAGAAATTCGCTGCATTGGCAAGAAGCTTCAGCAGGATCTGCTTCAGCCGCTGCGGATCGGCGATGATCGAGCCGAGATAGGCGGGGGCGGTGATTTCGAGGGCAACGCCGCTTTCGTGCAGCCGATCGGCGATCTGCATCGAGACGTCGTCGAGCAGGTCGTTGAGATCAATCTCGGCATAGTTGAGCCGCATGATGCCGGCATCGACCGTCGCAAGGTCGAGAATATCGTTGACGAGCGTCAGCAGAACCGAGGACGATGTGGAAATGTGGTCGATATATTCGGCCTGCCGTTCATTCAGCGGCCCAACCCCCTGCGTACGCAGCAGATCGGTAAAGCCGATGATATTGGTCAGCGGTGAGCGAAGTTCATAGGAAACATGCTGAACGAAGTCGTTTTTCAACTCGTCGGCTTTACGCAACGCCTCGTTCTTCTCGGTCAATGCCCGCTCGGCCCGCACGCTGTCCGTCATGTTGACGAAGGTCAGCATGGTCTGCGCGTTCGGCAGCGGGATGACGGCGTAATCGAGCACGAGGCCGGAGAAGAGTTCCAGCGTTCCCTGGCTCGAGCGGCGTTCGTCATCGAAGCTGGTGATCAGTTCCGCGAAGGTCTTCCATCCGTCCGGCCGGTCATAGGACGGCGCGCAGGCCTCGCCCAACGCGCGGATATGGGTGCCAGGCTTGGCTTCGGTTTCGGTAATGCCCCAGAGCGCCCGGAAGGCCGGATTCGACAGGCGGATGCGTCCATCGGGTCCGAACACCGCCACACCTTCGGAAAGATGATCGATTGTTTCGCCCTGCACCTTGACCAGCGTGTTGTAGCGCGTTTCCAGATCGACCTGCTCGGTCAGATTTTCGAATACCCAGGTGGCGCCGCCCTGCGGGTGGGCGGTGGCAAAGACACGCAGCGTCTGGCCGTTGGGCAGGTGCCAGAGATCCGATTGCGTGTCGAGCGCGCGATAGACGGAAAGCGCCGCTTCCTTCCAGCTTTTCCAGTTGAGCTGGTCCGGCAGCTTCTTGGCCGCGCGCAGGCGCTCGAGCAGCTCGCTATTATCAGGCCGGCTTTCGAGGAAGGCGATATCGAGTTCCCAGAGTGCCACGAAGGCATGGTTGTAGAATTGCAGCCGGCGCTCACCGTCGAAGATGGCGACGGGTGTGGCGAGATGGTCGAGAGTTTCGGCATGGCTCTTCAGCGTCCGTTCCAGCTCGGCGCGCACCGCCTCTATGTCCGATACATCGATCGCGATACCGGCCGAGCCGCCAGGGACCTTGACGTCAACGACGTCGAAGAATGTCCTGTTGCCGCGCACGACGGTCGAGATCGTGTCATGGAAAGGCGATTCCGGCGTCGTCACCGCACGGATTCGTTCGCGCGCCACGGTCGTCAGCATCTCGCGGCCTTCGTTGATCGCCTGCTGCGGCGAGCGTGCCTCGACTGCGTCGCCATAAGCCTGGTTGACCCAGGTGAGGCGGCCCACCGGGTCGCGCTGCCAGGCCGGCATGTCGATCGCGTCGAGCATGGTCTGGAAGGCCGAGATCGAGGTCATCAGCCGGTCGCGCTCGATCCTGAGTTCGGCAAGCTCGGCGCGCAGATTGTTGAGCGCCACGAAGCGGACAAAGGCGCGTCCGCCGGAAACCCGACCCTGCGCCTCGAGGATTTCATCGCGGATGGTCTCGACCACCATGTCGAAGCTCTGCGCCCCGTCGCGCAGGCGGTCGATCGCCTTTTCCAGCTCCGAGGCGGAGTGGGATTTCAGCCAGAGGCCGAAGGCCAGGAATTCGCCGTCCTGCGGCGCGCCGGTCTCGGGCGGGAGCTGGCCAAGCAGTTCCGGGCGCGCATTCCCGTCCCAGATGACGATCCGCCGGTTCTTGTCGGCGATCAGCGCCTGATATTGCGAAATGCGCTGCTGGGCATCGGAGAGCGCCGAGCGGATTTCCCGGCTCTCATTTTCGAGATTTCCGCGCTGGCGCACCAGCCACAGCGTCGAGAGCAGGGCCGCCGATATGACGCCGATGACGACGGAGACGCCGACGACCTGCGAGGAGGTGAAGAGGTGAGCCGCAGCCGCCTGCTGCTCGCCTTGCGCCAGAACCGGCCGCGCCAGGGCGGCAAGCGCCGTGCCGGCCACGCACGTTTTCAGGAAGCGCGCCAATGATCCATGCTCTTGCTTTGCGGCCTCGTGTGCCGTTGCAGATTTATAGTCTCGGCCTGCCGAGAGCGGGCGGCGACCGGCGCGAGGGCCGTCATCCGCCTGACCGGGCAGGCTGTTTTTCACTTCCGACATCCGCGGTATGTCTCCGTCCTTCAATGTGCCGCATTACGACAAGACATCCCATTTTCGGAGCGGTCGGACAGGGTCCGGCGCTACGAATCAAGTCTTAAAACAATACTTCGGAAGGGAATCGGCGGGAAGGGAGAGGCCAAAAAATAAGCCGCGACATTTGTCAATGCCGCGGCTTCTACATCTTGTGGATATCGACGACGAGATCAATATCTGTAGTGGTCGGACTTGAACGGACCCTGCGGCTTCACGCCGATATAGGCTGCCTGCTCTTCGCTGAGCTGAGTAAGCTTCACGCCGAGCTTGTCGAGATGCAGGCGCGCGACCTTCTCATCGAGGTGCTTCGGCAGGATATACACCTTGTTCTCGTACTGGCCGGGCTTGGTGAAGAGCTCGATCTGGGCCAGCGTCTGGTTGGTGAAGGACGCCGACATCACGAAGGAGGGATGCCCCGTGGCATTGCCGAGGTTGAGCAGGCGACCTTCGGAAAGAAGAATGATGCGGTTGCCCTTGGGGAATTCGATCAGGTCGACCTGCGGCTTGACGTTCGTCCACTTGAGGTTACGAAGTGCTGCAACTTCGATCTCGTTGTCGAAATGGCCGATATTGCCGACAATGGCCATGTCCTTCATCTGCCGCATATGATCGATGCGGATGACGTCCTTGTTGCCGGTCGTGGTGATGAAGATATCGGCCGACGAAACGACGTCTTCGAGCAGCACGACTTCATACCCGTCCATGGCGGCCTGCAGAGCACAGATCGGATCCGCTTCCGTAACCTTGACGCGGGCGCCGGCGCCGGAGAGCGAGGCAGCGGAACCCTTGCCCACGTCGCCGTAACCGCAGACGACGGCGACCTTGCCGGCCATCATCACGTCGGTGCCGCGGCGAATGCCGTCGACCAGTGATTCCTTGCAGCCATACTTGTTGTCGAACTTCGACTTGGTGACGGAATCGTTGACGTTGATCGCCGGGAAGGGCAGCAGGCCCTTCTGGCTCAACTGATAGAGGCGGTTAACGCCGGTCGTGGTTTCCTCGGTGACGCCCTTGATGGCGTCGCGCTGCTTGGTGAACCAGCCCGGGGAAGCGGCAAGGCGCTTCTTGATCTGGGCGAAGAGGATTTCCTCTTCTTCGGAATGCGGGTTGGAGAGCACGTCCTCGCCGGCTTCGGCGCGGGCGCCGAGCAGGATGTACATGGTGGCGTCGCCGCCATCATCGAGGATCATGTTGGAAAGGCCGCCATCGGCCCACTGGAAGATCTTGTCGGTATAGACCCAGTAATCCTCGAGCGACTCGCCCTTGATGGCGAAAACCGGAACGCCGGCCGCGGCGATCGCCGCAGCGGCATGATCCTGCGTCGAGAAGATGTTGCACGACGCCCAGCGGACTTCGGCGCCGAGCGCAACCAGGGTTTCGATCAGCACGGCCGTCTGGATGGTCATGTGCAGCGAACCGGTGATGCGCGCGCCCTTCAGCGGCTTTGCCTCGCCAAACTCGGCGCGGCAGGACATCAGCCCCGGCATTTCGGTTTCGGCGATCGTAATTTCCTTGCGGCCGAAGTCCGCAAGCCCGATATCGGCGACGACATAATCTTTTTCAGTGCTCATAGAGGTCTCCAGGCTGAAAAGAGTCTCAAAAATTGGCGCAGGCGCAAGCAAGCGCACAGCATATCCGCCGTTTAGCAGGCTTCGCCTGGGATGGCAATAAGGATATAAAGAAGTCTTTATATGTTTATATGAACTCGGCCGAGCTCACATTTCTTCGCCGAACTTGTTCTGGATCAGCTGATCCAGGGCCTCCAGGGCTTCCTGAGCCTGGCTGCCGCTTGCCGAAACGACGACGCTGGAGCCGGGGCTTGCGGCAAGCATCATGAGACCCATGATCGAGGTCCCGCCGACCGTCATTCCATCCTTGGAAACGGTGATGGCTGCATCGAAATTCTCGACCATCTGCACAAATTTAGCGGAAGCGCGAGCGTGAAGGCCGCGCTTGTTGATGATAAGGAGTTCCCGGGAAAGCGATGTCATGAAGCGCCGTTATTTTCCGCTGAGCACGCGGCTCGCGACATTGATATATTTCCGCCCGGCTTCGGAAGCCTCCACCAGCGCCTTCTCCATGTTGTTCTCGCCGCGTACGCCGGCGAGCTTGATCAACATCGGCAGGTTCATGCCGGCAATGACTTCGGTGTGGCCGCTGCTCATGACCGAGATGGCGAGGTTGGACGGCGTGCCGCCGAACATGTCGGTGAGGATGACAACGCCATGGCCGTCATCGGCGCCGGAAACGGCTTGCAGAATGTCCTGCCGTCTCTGGTCCATATCGTCTTCGGGGCCAATACAGACCGTCTCGATGAATTTCTGAGGACCGACGACGTGCTCGACAGCATGACGAAACTCTTCAGCCAGCTTGCCATGAGTGACAAGCACAAGTCCGATCATGATATTACTGCTCCCATATACGCAAACGGTGGCCCCAATATCGCAATGCAGCAATTACGTCCACCGGTGGGGGCACATCTTGGCTATGAAAAGCCGAAGTGCAAGATAAAAATGCAAATATATAAGGCAGATTGATCAATCCGGATGGCCTCAATCTCCGATGTCAGGCGCTTTTGCCATCAGGATTGCAAGCGGTGAAGACACGCCTGTGAGCAACCGCAACGCGGGAAGTGAAACACCGGCTGCAAGGCTGACGATTTCACCCTCGGGAGGCACGCGGTTTTCGCCGGAAGCGCTGCCCGGAAGCACGACGTAATGCATGGCCGCCTGGGGGACGTGATCCTGCCGAACGATGCCGGTGCCGCGAAGTTCGATGAGCCCGGCGATCGACGGCGGACAGGTGGCGATCACCGTGCCGGTCTCTCCCGACAGAAGCACCTGATCATCGGCGACAAGCGCCGTGAACAGCCCCAGGCGGCGCGCCTCGGTCATGCAGGTGAAAGCCAGCATCGATTTCCCCCAGCCCGAGGGACCGCTGAACAGCAGCCCCGTTCTGCCGACGACGATCGCCGTGGCATGGATGTTGGCGGCCGCCGTCATGCGGCTGGATCGAGGGGCAGGGCGAGAATAAAGCGCGCACCGAGCACCTGCCCGCTTTCGGCGTCGGTAATGTTCTCTGCTCTGAGTGACCCGCCATGCGCTTCGGCGATCTGGCGGCTGATCGACAGGCCCAGCCCCGAATTCTGGCCGAAACCTTCCGATTCCGGCCGGTCGGTATAGAAGCGCTCGAAGATACGATCGATATTTTCCGCCTGGATGCCGGGACCGTTGTCTTCGATCGTGGTGACACAGCGCGACCGTGTCCGCATCAGCCGCACGGTAATCCTGCCGTCTTTTTCGGGGACGAAGGAGCGGGCATTCTCGATCAGATTGGTGACGATCTGGCCGATGCGCAGGTCGTGACCGTTAACGATGAAGCGCGTCTTGATGTTCGGCTTGCGTTCGACGACATAGTCGATCTGCACTTGCTTTTTGCTGCCCCTGATCTGGCGCGAGACGTCGATCAGGTCGCGCAGCAGCACCTCCATGTCGATGGAAGCGGCGTCGACGCGTGCGAGTTCGGCATCGAGCCGTGAGGCGTCGGAAATATCGCTGATCAGGCGATCGAGACGGCGGACATCGTGCTGGATGACGTCCAGCAGCCGTTTCTTCGAATCCTCCGACCTCGCGAGCGGCAGTGTTTCGACGGCGCTGCGCAGCGAGGTCAGCGGGTTTTTGAGCTCGTGGCTGACATCGGCGGCAAAGCTCTCGATCGCGTCGATGCGGTCATAGAGCGCTGTCGTCATCTCGCGTAACGCGATGGAGAGGTTGCCGATTTCGTCCTGGCGGGCGGAAAAGTCCGGAATTTGCTCACGTGTCTTGGCGCCGCGGCGAACGCGGATGGCGGCCGCCGAGAGACGGCGCAACGGATTGGCGATCGTCGATGAGAGCACCAGCGACAGCAGTACGTTGACGAGCGTCGCCACGCCGAAGACGCGCATGATGGCCAGCCGTTCGGCATGTACGATATTGTCGATATCGCCCGCCTGCGTCGACAGCAACAGCACGCCGAGCACGGCGCGGAAGCGCTGGATCGGAACGGCGACGGAAACGATGAGCTCGCCTTTCTCGGTGGTGCGCACGACTGCACCGCGCACGCCGGTCAGCGCGTTCATCACCTCGGGATAGATCGAGCCGTCGCCGCCCGGCGCTTCCTTATAGAGCGGCAGATTGCCCGGCTGCAGCGCCTTGTTGAACAGCGTCGCGAACCAATCGCTCCAGGTCTGCTTCTCTTCTTCGACCGGCGGAAGATCGAAGCGCAGCACCTGGCCGCGCGAATAGAGGTGACGCGAATCGAGCAGCAGATTGGCGTCGGCATCGAAGATGCGCGCGCGTGTGCGCGTCGGCGAGATCAGCCGGCGCAGAACCGGCGCGACCTTTTCCGGATCGATCGGAAATTCCAGATCCTCATCGTTCGGCACCGGGGTGATGCTCTGGCCGGCCTGCAATTCGAGCAGCTTCTGCGGATCGATGGTGATCGAGTTCGTATCGACCGACGCGGAGGCCGAAACGGCGCCGGCAATGATTTCACCCTGGGTCAACAGGCTTTCGGCGCGGGCGTCGATCAACCCTTCGCGAAACTGGTTGAGGTAGAGGATGCCGCCGACGAGCACCACCAGCGCGACGAGGTTGAAGAACAGGATGCGTCGCGTCAGGCTGGAAAACACCGCATTGCCGAAGATGCGGCGGATCAGCGTAAAGGGATGCGACCAACGGCGGCCCCGGACGCGACGGGTGCTCACGCCCTCCGCATCGTCCAAATCCCTTTCCTGCACCAACTGTGCCAATGACAGGCCCTTTCGAAAGGTTGGGCCGGATAAACCGGCCGGCAACCTTCAACATTTCCAGCTGTGCCGCTCGGGCTCACGCTGCTTCGCGGAAGCGGTATCCCACTCCGTAGAGTGTTTCAATCATATCAAAGTCGGTATCGACCATCTTGAATTTCTTGCGCAGCCGCTTGATGTGGCTGTCGATGGTCCGGTCGTCGACATAGACCTGTTCATCATAGGCTGCATCCATCAGCGCGTCGCGGCTTTTCACGACGCCGGGGCGCTGCGCCAGCGAATGCAGAATCAGGAACTCGGTCACCGTCAGCGTCACTGCCTCGCCCTTCCAGGTGCAGGTATGGCGCTCCTGGTCCATGACCAGCTGTCCGCGCTCCAGCGAGCGGGCCTGCTGCACCGCGCCGGCTTTCGGCGCACCGCCAGGGCTCGTGCCACCGGCGGCTGCGGCTTCGCGGCTCGAGGCGCGACGCAGGACGGCGCGGACGCGCTCCACCAGCAGGCGCTGCGAGAAAGGCTTGGTGATGAAATCGTCCGCGCCCATCTTCAGGCCGAACAGTTCGTCGATCTCCTCATCCTTGGAGGTGAGGAAAATGACCGGAATATCCGATTTCTGCCGCAGGCGGCGCAACAGTTCCATGCCGTCCATGCGCGGCATCTTGATATCGAAGATCGCCAGCTGCGGCGGTCGCGCCAGAAGGCCGTCGAGCGCCGAGGCACCGTCCGTATAGGTCTCGACCTTGTATCCTTCGGCCTCCAGTGCGATCGACACCGAGGTGAGGATGTTGCGGTCGTCGTCAACGAGCGCGATTGTCGGCATGGTGTTGGTCTCCGTCATCAGTGCGCAATCTCCCGGATTTTGGTCGTCCCCAGGCGGTCTCAATGACCGGATGCGCTTATGGAGGATAAAGGTGGAACAAATTGTGGCAAAGATAAAGAGGAAGATTGTTGTAAAAATCCCCCGCTTCCCTAAGTTGTACGCGGGAATGTTTCAACGCGGCTCTTCAAACGATTTAAAAAGAACGAAACAAATTTAAATCGATTAATTATTTGATATTACTATATTTTCTCCGTTTTTATCTCTTGTCTTTTAAAATTTCTCACCGTATTTTTCCGCTCAGTTTTAACGGCAACGAGCCTGAGCAAAGGGAACCAGCCATGGAAAAGTTCGGAGTTCATAACCCGGCAACGGAGCTTGCAACGGTTGGATTGGGCGGCGCAGCCAGCGTCCGCTATAACTTTTCCGCCGCAGCGCTCTATGAAGAAGCGATCCGCCGGGGTGAAGCCGAACTGACCGCCCAGGGCGCGCTTCGGGCCCTCACCGGTCAGCATACGGGCCGTTCGCCGCGCGACAAATTCGTCGTTCGCGATGCCAATACCGATGGCCAGATCTGGTGGGACAACAACAAGCCGCTCTCGCCGGAACATTTTGCGCTGCTGCGCGACGACATGCTGGCGCATGCAGCGGGCAAGGATCTGTTCGCCCAGGATCTTGTCGGCGGTGCCGAGGAAGGTCATGCCCTGCCGACGCGCGTCATCACCGAATTGGCCTGGCATTCGCTGTTCATCCGCAATCTGCTGATCCGCCCCGAGGCGGCGGCGCTGCCGACCTTCGTGCCGAAGCTGACGATCATCGATCTGCCGAGCTTCAAGGCCGATCCGGCGCGCCACGGCTGCCGTTCGGAAACGGTGATCGCCTGCGATCTCACCAACGGTCTCGTTCTCATCGGCGGCACCTCCTATGCCGGCGAAATGAAGAAGTCAGTCTTCACCGTGCTCAACTACCTGCTGCCGGCCAAGGGTGTCATGCCGATGCACTGCTCGGCCAATGTCGGTCCGGACGGAGACGCGGCGGTCTTCTTCGGTCTTTCCGGCACCGGCAAGACGACGCTTTCGGCCGATCCGGCCCGCACGCTGATCGGGGACGATGAACATGGCTGGAGCGAGAACGGCATCTTCAACTTCGAAGGCGGCTGCTACGCCAAGACCATCCGCCTCTCGGCCGAGGCCGAGCCGGAAATCTACGCAACGACGCAGCGCTTCGGCACAGTGCTCGAAAACGTCGTCCTCAACGAACGGCGTGAGCCCGATTTCGACGACGGTTCGCTGACTGAAAATACCCGTTGCGCCTACCCGATGCATTTCATCCCGAATGCCTCGGAAACCGGCCGGGCCGGGCATCCGAAGACGATCATCATGCTGACCGCCGACGCCTTCGGCGTCATGCCGCCGATCGCGCGCCTGACGCCCGATCAGGCGATGTATCACTTCCTCTCCGGCTACACCGCCAAGGTGGCCGGCACCGAAAAGGGTGTCGTCGAGCCGGAAGCGACCTTCTCCACCTGCTTCGGCGCGCCCTTCATGCCGCGTCATCCGGCCGAATACGGCAATCTGCTCAAGGAGCTGATCAGCCGCCACGGCGTCGAGTGCTGGCTCGTTAACACCGGCTGGACCGGCGGCGCCTACGGCACCGGCAAGCGCATGCCGATCAAGGCGACGCGCGGCCTTCTCGCTGCCGCCCTCAGCGGCAAACTCGGCCAGCTCCAATTCCGCACGGATACGAATTTCGGCTTTGCCGTGCCGGTTTCCGTCGATGGCGTCGACGGCAGCATTCTCGATCCCCGCTCGACCTGGGCTGACAAGGCTGCCTACGACGCGCAGGCCGAAAAGCTGGTCTCGATGTTCATCGCCAACTTCGCCAAGTTCGAAGATCACGTTGATGGCGGCGTCCGCGATGCGGCCCCGGGCGTAAAGGCCGCCGCCGAATAAGAAGAATCAACTCCTGATTCACGTGAAACCCGGCATTGCAGGATGGCCGGGTTTTCTCGTTGATGGCCGATGTTTTCAATTGGCGGCCGATATGAGATAGAACGCCGCATGGCCAGCGACGCGCTCTACATCGATGACAGGATCACCATCGCGGGATGGGAACTGACGGAACAGTTCGTTCTGGCGGGCGGTCCCGGTGGGCAGAACGTCAACAAGGTTTCGACCGCGGTCCAGCTGTTCTTCAACATCGCGAATTCGCCTTCCCTCAATGATCGCGTCAAGGCCAACGCGATCAAGCTCGCCGGCCGGCGTATGTCGAAAGAGGGTGTGCTGATGATCGAGGCGAGCCGCTTTCGCAGCCAGGACCGCAACCGCGACGATGCGCGCGAGCGGCTGAAGGAACTGATTCTGGAGGCGGCCAAGCCGCCGCCGCCGCCGCGCAAGAAGACAAAGCCGACCAAAGGTTCGGTCGAGCGCCGTCTGAAGGAAAAATCCGGCCGCTCGGAAGTCAAGAAAATGCGCGGCCGCCCCGGCGGCGGCGAATGACATGCCCGAGCTCCTCAACGGCATCCGACATCTGCCCGGCTATCTCGACCGGGCGCACCAGGAGGAATTGGTCGAGCTGATCCGTGCCGTCGTCACCGAGGCGCCGCTCTATGTGCCCGTCATGCCCGGCACCGGCAAGCCGATGTCGGTCAGGATGACCAACTGCGGGCCGCTCGGCTGGGTAACGGACAAGGAGCGCGGCTATCGTTATCAGCCGACGCATCCGGCAACCGGCAGGTCCTGGCCTCAGATGCCGAAGCTTTTGCTCGATATCTGGAATGACGTTTCCGGCTATGAGAAGCCGCCGGAGGCCTGCCTCGTCAATTTCTATTCCGACGACGCCCGCATGGGCCTGCATCAGGATAAGGACGAACAGGATCTGCAGGCGCCGGTCGTCTCGATCTCGCTCGGCAACAGCTGCCGCTTCCGTATCGGCGGCCTCAACCGCAATGATCGTACGCTATCCTTCAAGCTTGCGAGCGGCGATCTGGTCGTGCTGGGCGGCGAGGGGAGGCTTTGTTACCATGGCGTCGACCGCATCTACCCTGCGACATCGACGCTGTTGAAGAACGGCGGCCGCATCAATCTGACGCTGCGCCGCGTTCGTCCGTGAATATTGATCGCCTGCTATAGTTTCCTGAGCGCGACCTGTTCGATCAGATGATCCTTGCCCTTTTTCAGGATGAGATCGGCGCGCGGCCGCGTCGGCAGGATGTTCTGGCGCAGGTTCTTCAGGTTGATGTTCGTCCAGAGATCTTCGGCGATTTCAAGCGCTTCCGCATCGGTGATCGAGGCGTAGCGATGGAAATAAGAATTGGGATCGCGGAAGGCGGTTTCCCGCAGCCGCATGAAGCGCGTCACATACCAGTTGTGGATCTCATCTTCCGCAGCATCGATATAGATCGAGAAGTCGAAGAAGTCGGACACCATCGGCACGATCTTGCCGTCGGCCGGCAAGTCGCGCGATTGCAGCACGTTGATGCCTTCGAAAATCAGGATGTCGGGCCGGTCGACGATCTTGTATTCGTCCGGCAGCACGTCGTAGACGAGGTGCGAATAACACGGCGCCTTCACATCAGGCCGCCCGGCCTTGATCGCCGACAGGAAGCGCAGGATTGCGCCCGTATCGTAGCTTTCCGGGAAACCCTTGCGCTGCATCAGCTTTTCCCGCTGCAGCACCGCGTTCGGGTGGAGGAAGCCATCCGTCGTGATGAGATCGACCTTCGGGCTGGAAGGCCAGCGGCCCAGGAGCTCCTTTAGGATACGGGCTGTGGTCGATTTTCCCACAGCGACCGAGCCGGCGATGCCGATGACGAAAGGCGTTTTCGTCACATCCGACATGCTGAGGAAGCGGTTGCGCTGGTCGAACAGCATCTGCGAGGATTCGACATGCGACGAGAGCAGGCGCGACAGCGAGAGATAGATGCGCCGGACCTCGTCGAGATCGATCGGGTCGCCCATCGAGCGCAGCCGCTTGACCTCGTCGCCGGTCAGCGTCAGCGGCGTGTCGGCGCGGAATTTCGCCCATTGCTCGGAAGAGAAGAAATGGTAGGGCGAATAGGATTCAGACTGGAAGTGATCCAATATCTCCGGCACCCCGATAATCTCAGTCGCGATACTCATGAACTCTGCCGGCTGGCCTTTTCCTTGAGACCGGACTGCGCGGTTCTGCGCTCGAGTTCGGCCATGACATTCTCTAGCGGTATTTCAGCAATCTTCAATACGACCAATAGGTGATAGAGCAGGTCGGCGGCTTCATAGGTCAGATTGTTGCGATCGCCCGTCACCGCCGCCATCACCGCTTCGATTGCCTCTTCGCCGAGCTTCTTCGCCGCCTTCGGCTGGCCGGCGGCCACGAGTTTGGCTGTCCAGGACTGCTCCGGTGAGGCTTTCGATCGCTCTTCGACGATGCGTTCGAGGTCGGAAAGGGAAAATCCGCTCATTGTTCGTTCTCAGGCTTCAGTCGAGACGCATGTCGATGCCGCACTTCGACATATAGTGTTTTGCCTCGCCGACGGTATAGGTGTTGAAGTGGAAGATCGATGCGGCCAGCACGGCGTTGGCATGGCCCTCCTTGACCCCGGCGACAAGATCGTCGAGGTCGCCGACGCCGCCGGATGCGATGACCGGCACACGCACCGCATCGGCGATCGTCCGCGTCAGCTCCAGGTCGTAGCCGACTTTGGTGCCGTCCCGGTCCATGGAGGTGACCAGCAGTTCGCCGGCCCCGCGCGCCACCATCTTCTGCGCGAATTCGATGGCATCGATGCCGGTCGCGTTGCGGCCGCCATGCGTATAGATTTCCCAGGCGCTGAAATTGTCGCCGCCGACCGCTTGCGTGCGCCTGCGCTTGGCGTCGATCGAGACGACGATGCACTGGTCGCCGAACTTGTCGGCCGCCTCGGCGACGAAATCAGGATTGCTGACGGCTGCCGAGTTGATGGACACCTTGTCGGCGCCGCACAGCAGGAGCTTGCGGATGTCGGCAATGGTTCTGACGCCGCCGCCGACCGTCAACGGCATGAAGCATTGCTCGGCCGTGCGCGCCACGACATCGAAAATCGTCTCGCGATTGTCCGAGGATGCGGTGATGTCGAGGAAGCAGAGCTCGTCGGCGCCGGCCGCGTCATAGGCTTTCGCCGCTTCGACCGGATCGCCGGCATCGACGAGATTGAGAAAATTGACGCCCTTGACGACGCGGCCGTCCTTGACGTCGAGGCAGGGAATGACACGAGCCTTGAGGGTCATTTACGCAGTCTCCTTGGCCCTGTTGGCGTTGATCAGCGCCAGCGCTTCCTTGGGGTCAATGCGGCCGTCGTAAAGCGCACGGCCGGAGATCGCTCCTTCCAGCTTTCGTGCATCGGGCTGCAGCATCCGTTTGATGTCGTTAAGCGAGGCGAGGCCGCCCGAGGCAATGACGGGAATGGAGACCGCGTCGGCGAGTTCCAGCGTCGAACTCCAGTTGATGCCGGTCAGGATGCCGTCGCGGTCGATATCGGTGTAGATGATTGCGGCAACACCGGCGCCCTCGAATTTCTTGGCGAGTTCGATGATGCCGAGTTCGGAAGCTTCAGCCCAACCCTCGACCGCCACCTTGCCGCCCTTGGCATCGATGCCGACGGCGACGCGGCCGGGAAATTTCCGGCAGGCCTCGATGACCAGCTCAGGATTTCGAACCGCGACGGTGCCGAGGATGACCCGCCGCAACCCGCGCGACAGCCAGGCTTCGATGTGGTCGAGCGTGCGGATGCCGCCGCCGAGCTGCACTGGATTTTTAGTCGCCTTCAGGATCGCCTCGACGGCGTCGCCATTGGCCGAATGGCCCGCGAAGGCGCCATCGAGATCGACCACATGCAGCCATTCGAAGCCCTGGTCTTCGAAGGATTTCGCCTGGGCGGCCGGATCGGTGTTGTAAACCGTTGCCTGCTGCATGTCGCCGAGCTTGAGGCGGACGCATTGGCCGCCCTTCAGATCGATCGCGGGAAAAAGGATCATATCGTCTTACGTCCGTAGAGTGATCGCTGCCATCAGCGCATTCCACGCATCTACGATATCCGAGCGGAAAAAGACAGCGGCAATGGCGGCCGCGCTCAGAAGCAGCAGAAGCAGAAGGATGACGATGAAGCCGGCACGCACCTGGCGCCAGAAGCCGAGGCGCTTCTTCACGGATTTCTCGATCTCGCGAACCCGCCGCAGGGCGTCGCTGTTGACGGCGGCGAGCCGGATTTCGGGCTCCATCGCCTCCACATAGGTCTCGGCATAGCTCGAAAGAATCTGCGAGGCGCGATCGCGCAGCGTATTGCGCAGGTCGGTGGAGAGATAGTTGCTGGAAACGGCGGCAAGCTCGGCCTCATTGGGCGAACGGCCGGCATTCCGCTTGCGATAGCTGACGACGAAATCGCGCTTTTGCCGCTCGTAAAGGGCATAGGCAAGCAGGCCGATCAGATCGTCTTCGCCTTCGATGTAGAATTCCAGCACGGCTTCGGTGATATCGCCGGCGTTGATCCCATTGGCGCGCAGCTGCGAATTCTCGTTGCCGGCAAGGAATTCGTGGATCATCGGTCCAGCCTTTCTTTCAATGCCTTGGCCGCGTTGGAAAGCGCCCTTTTATGGAGGGCTTCGTCGACACGGCGAATGATCGTCCCGTCGGGAAGCCGGATGTCCGAGAAGGAAGGCAGACCCTCTCGGGAGGGCCGCAGCATATAGAACACCTTGCCTGATTTCTGCGAAGCCGGCATCGAGTGCACTCCCGTTCCGCCCTTTCCATAAAGAGGAAATAAGGCGGAGGTATTACGGATTCCAGCGCAGGAAATTGGCGATCAGGGCGAGGCCGAGCTTCTGGCTCTTTTCCGGGTGAAACTGGGCGCCCACCATGTTGTCGCGCCCGACGAGGGCGGTCATCGGGCCGCCATAATCGACGGTCGCAATGACATCCTCGGGGTCTTGGGCGGCAAGATGGTAGGAATGCACGAAATAGGCGTGCAGTCCCTGCGGCCCGGTGGGAATGCCGTCGAACAGCGGATGTTTGCGCTTCAGGTCGAGCGTGTTCCAGCCGATTTGCGGAATCTTCAACGAGGGATCGTCAGGCGTCATCTCGATGACATCGCCCGGAATCCAGCCGAAGCCGCGTGTCACGGTCTTCTCCAGACCGCGCGAGGACATGAGCTGCATGCCGACGCAGATGCCGAGGAAAGGCCGCGCCTTATTCTCGACAGCCTCGATCAGCACTTCGCTCATGCCGGGCACGGCGTCCAGTCCACGCCGGCAATCGGCGTATGCGCCGACGCCGGGCAGCACGATACGATCGGCCGCAGCAACGTCCTCCGCCTTAGCGGTGAGATCGATGTGCGCATCGATGCCCGCCTCGCGCGCGGCACGTTCGAAAGCCTTGGTCGCCGAACGAAGGTTGCCGGAACCATAATCGATAATCGCGACGCGCATCGTCAGCGTCCTCCATCAAAACCAAAGAGACCGAGCGATATCGCCTGACCGTGCGGGATGTTCGCACCGGGCTTGTTCTGCCGGTCCGGTGCGACGGTGTCGTCACTCCCCGCAGGGACCGCCTTGTCCGCAAAATAGACCTGCTCGGCAATATCGAGCTTATCGGCTGCAACGAGCGCGTCTTCATTCCAGCCCTTGGCGGCAAGGTTGCGGATGCGGAAATTCTGGCCCTCGAGACCGACCAGTATATTCACGCCCAGCATGATCGCCGCGCCCGCCGGCCCCAGACCGGGTTCGTCCATCAGTGCAGCACCGATTCCTTGCAGGAGAAACGCCGCGGCCGCATGCAGCCATAGCCGGTGCACCAGAAGCCAAGCCCATGGAAACAGGAAGCCGAGCCAGGTAAAGCCGTCGCGAATTGTGCGCACCTCATCGGTCGCTGCGCTCCCGCCGCCGGGCGGTGTCAGGAAAATATAGCTGGAGGTCATTGTCGCCGCTCCCTGAGGGGCTCAGACGAGCGTGCCCTTCGTCGAGGGAACACGGCCCGCCTGTCTCGGATCGATCTCTGTCGCCGTGCGCAACGCGCGGGCGACCGCCTTGAAGCATGTCTCGGCAATATGGTGGTTGTTGGCGCCATAATGGTTGAGAAGATGCAAGGTGATGCCGGCGTTCTGGGCGAGCGCCTGGAAGAACTCGCGCACGAGTTCCGTGTCGAAGGTGCCGATCTTCGGTGCGCTGAAGGCGACATTCCAGACGAGGAAGGGCCGACCCGAAAGATCGACCGCCGCCTTGGTCATCGTCTCGTCCATGGCGAGATCGATCGAGGCGTAGCGCGTGATGCCCCGGCGGTCGCCGAGCGCTTTCGAGATCGCCTGGCCGATCGCAATGCCGGTATCTTCGACCGTATGATGATCGTCGATATGCAGGTCGCCCTTGGCTTCGATTTCCATGTCGATGAGGGAATGCCGCGAAAGCTGGTCGAGCATATGGTCGAAGAAGCCGACGCCGGTCGAAATCTTCGATTTGCCGGTGCCGTCGAGATTGACGGAAACGGAAATCGACGTCTCGTTGGTCTTGCGGGCAACGCTGCCCGTACGGCTTGCTGCAGTCTCGGCCATGTGGCCCTCCATCGGAATGAAGCCGTTCCTTATCAGGCGCATCGGCAAATATCCAGAAGCCGCGGAGGAGAAAAGCCCCCATTTGCAATCGGCTCAGGCCTGCTTACATAGGGTTCAACAAGGACCGGTGTGCGGTCTCATGTAAAGGCCCGCGTCATGGGCAGACAGGTGTTTTATGACAACAATCATTACAGTTCGAAAAGGCGGCAAGGTGGTGATGGCGGGCGATGGCCAGGTGAGCCTCGGCCAGACCGTCATGAAGGGCAATGCCCGCAAGGTGCGGCGCATCGGCAAGGGCGATGTCATCGCCGGTTTCGCCGGCGCCACGGCCGACGCCTTCACCCTGCTCGAAAGGCTTGAAAAGAAGCTGGAACAATATCCCGGTCAGTTGATGCGCGCCGCCGTCGAACTCGCCAAGGACTGGCGCACCGACAAATACCTGCGTAATCTCGAAGCCATGATGCTCGTCGCCGACAAGTCGATCACGTTGGCAATCACCGGCAACGGCGATGTTCTGGAGCCCGAACACGGCACGACGGCGATCGGTTCTGGCGGCAATTTTGCCTTCGCCGCCGCCCGTGCGCTGATGGATACCGACAAACCGGCCGAAGAGATCGCCCGGCGCGCCCTCGATATCGCCGCTGATATTTGCGTCTACACCAACCACAATATCGTGGTGGAATTGCTGGATGTCGAAAGTTGAATCCCGCGCCTTCCGGCTGCTGCCGCGGCTGACCTGCCGCGGCGTGACAATGATGAATTGCGGCCGGGCGCCGATGGCTCCGGACCGCCAGGAGAATGATACGCAATGACGACCTTTTCCCCCCGCGAGATCGTTTCCGAACTCGATCGCTATATCATCGGCCAGCATGATGCCAAACGCGCCGTCGCGATTGCGCTGCGCAACCGCTGGCGTCGCCAGCAGCTCGACCCGAGTCTGCGCGACGAAGTCATGCCGAAAAACATCCTGATGATCGGCCCGACCGGTGTCGGTAAGACGGAGATCTCCCGCCGCTTGGCAAAACTTGCCGGCGCGCCCTTTATCAAGGTTGAAGCCACCAAGTTCACCGAAGTCGGTTATGTCGGCCGCGACGTCGAGCAGATCATCCGCGATCTGGTCGAGGTCGGCATCGGCCTGATGCGCGAGAAGAAGCGGGCCGAGGTGCAGGCTAAGGCGCATGTGAGCGCCGAAGAGCGTGTGCTCGATGCGCTGGTCGGCACCACCGCTTCGCCCGCCACCCGCGAAAACTTCCGCAAGAAGCTCAGGGACGGCGAGCTCGACGACAAGGAAATCGATATCGAGGTGGCCGATGCCGGTTCCGGCATGGGCGGCTTCGAAATACCCGGCATGCCGGGCGCCAATATCGGCGTTCTCAACCTGTCGGAAATGTTTGGCAAGGCGATGGGCGGACGCACCAAGAAGGTGCGTACGACGGTCAAGGCCTCCTATACCGATCTGATCCGCGATGAATCCGACAAGCTGATCGACAACGAGGTGATCCAGCGCGAGGCTGTCCGCGCGACCGAGAATGACGGCATTGTCTTCCTTGACGAAATCGACAAGATCGCCGCCCGTGACGGCGGCATGGGCGCCGGCGTTTCGCGCGAAGGTGTCCAGCGCGACCTGCTGCCGCTCGTCGAAGGCACGACGGTCTCGACTAAATACGGTCCGGTGAAGACGGATCATATCCTCTTCATCGCTTCCGGCGCCTTCCATGTCTCCAAACCCTCGGATCTTCTCCCCGAACTGCAGGGCCGCCTGCCGATCCGAGTCGAGCTGCGTCCGTTGAACAAGGAGGATTTCCGTCGGATCCTGACGGAAACCGAAGCAAGCCTCATCCGCCAGTATCGGGCGCTGATGGAAACCGAAAATCTGAACCTCGATTTCACTGACGACGCGATCGATGCGCTGGCCGATGTCGCCGTGCACTTGAACTCCTCGGTCGAGAATATCGGCGCACGTCGGCTGCAGACGGTGATGGAGCGGGTGTTGGACGATATTTCCTACAATGCGCCCGATCGAGCCGGGGCAGCCATCACGATCGATGCAGCTTATGTGCGCGAACATGTCGGCGATCTCGCGCAGAATACCGATCTGTCACGCTTCATTCTGTGATATCGGCGCACCGGTTCATGGCTTTACCGATGTGAATGCCGCATTCTGTTGACCTCGACTATCGACAGCGGGCCTTTTCCTTTTTAGTGAAGGCCCGTTTTGTTTTCCGCCGCGGCTTTATTCGGCCAAGATTCTGGTCCAGTCAGCCGCATCGCGAGCAGGACGATGAACGGACGGGATAGCGGATCGTGCGACGCCTTTTGACAAGCCTTTTGATAGCTGTTGCCCTGGTGAATTCGGCGCCGGCCTTCGCCATTCAGGCGGTGCCGGCTGGCAATCGCCACGCTGAGCAGCCCGATATTCCCGGCGCGTCCGTCCGCCGCACCAAGGGCACCAAGAGCAGCTTCGATCTGAAATATGAGAAGGTCCATGAGCTTCTTGCGACCGATCGCGAGCTGATGGCCAAGATCCGCAAGGTCTCCAGCGCCTACGGCATCAATCCCATCCATGTCGTCGGCGCGATCGTTGGCGAACACACCTACAATGTCGACGCCTACGACCGGCTGCAGGCCTATTATGTCAAGGCCGCTTCCTATGCCGGGGAAAGCTTCCGCTTCGCCTATGACGGCGAAAACGTCGATGATTTCGTGGCGCGGCCGCAATTTGCGCGGTGCAAGGACAAGAGTGATTCCTACACGCTCTGGTCCTGCCGGGAAGATGTCTGGGAAAGCGATTTCCGCGGCAAGACGGTGGGCGGCGAGAGCTTCCCCAACAACCGCTTCAGCGCGGTCTTCTTCCAGCCCTTCTATGCCGGCCAGACTTTCGGCCTCGGCCAGGTCAATCCGTTGACGGCATTGATGCTCTCCGATCTCGTCAGCCGCGTCTCGGGTTATCCGAAGCTGAACGAGAAAAATGCCGGGGACGTCTATAAGGCGATCATGGATCCCGATATCTCGCTCGCTTTCGTCGCGGCCTCGATCCGCCGGTCAATCGACGATTACAAGGAGATTGCCGGCATGGACATCTCGGGCAATCCCGGCCTGACGGCGACGCTGTATAATGTCGGCAATTCCCGCCAGCGTGCCGCGGCGCTCGCGGCGAAAAACCGCTCTTCCGGTGCGACCGTTTGGCCCGAAGAGAATTATTACGGTTGGCTGATCAACGACAAGCTGGACGAACTCAAGGGCCTGCTCTAGCTTCAAGCTTGCCGGGAAGGCGCCGATCTTCCCCGAAAGGCTTTGACGATGGACATGCGTCCGGATCCCTTCGTTCCGCCGGCACCGCTGCCGCGCACCGTGCCGCCGAGCCGGCTCGATATCATCCGTATCATCCTGCGCAATCCGCTCGAACTCTGGGGTGAGCCGTCCTATACGCTCCCTTGGATCAAGACGAGTTTCTTCGGGCAACACACCCTGATCGTCAACGATCCCGGCTTGATCAAGCACGTACTGGTCGACAATGCCGCCAATTACCGAATGTCAGACATTCGCCAGTTGGTGCTGCGGCCGATCCTGCGTGACGGCCTGTTGACGGCGGAAGGCCAAGTCTGGAAGCGATCGCGAAAGGCGGTCGCGCCAGTCTTCACGCCGCGCCACGCCAAAGGTTTTGCCGGCCAGATGCTGCGGCAATCGGAAGATTTTGTCCGCAAATACGAGAACGGCGATGCGGCTGGCCAGATCTTCGATATCGCCACCGACATGACCGATCTGACCTTTGCTATTCTTGCCGAGACGCTCTTTTCCGGCGAAATCGTCTCATCGAGCGGTCATTTCGCCGATGACGTCAACCAGCTTCTCCACCGCATGGGCCGCATCGATCCGATGGACCTTCTGCGCGCGCCCTCCTGGGTGCCGCGCCTGACCCGTATCGGCGGTCAGAAAGTGCTGGAGAAATTCAGGGCGATCGTTCGCGATACCATGGATATGCGTCTGGCGAAGATGAAGGCCGATCGCGCCGCCGCACCGGAGGATTTTCTGACGCTGCTCCTGGAACAGGCTGGTCCGGATGGACTGACCGAGGAGGAGATCGAGGACAATATCCTGACTTTCATCGGCGCCGGGCACGAGACGACGGCGCGTGCGCTTGCCTGGACCCTCTATTGTGTCGCCAACAGTCCGCATATTCGCGAGGCGATGGAAACGGAGATCGATGCCGTCCTGGCGACTGGAGCCGAACCAGTGGAATGGCTGGATCTGATGCCAGTGACGCGGGCGGCGTTTGAAGAAGCTCTCAGACTTTATCCGCCGGCCCCTTCGATCAATCGCGCCGCGATCGCTGATGATCTCTGGATAAACGCCAAGGGTGAAAAGATCGAAATACCGGCCGACATCACCGTGCTCATCATGCCTTGGACGCTGCATCGCCACGAACTTTATTGGGAAAAGCCGCGCGCCTATATGCCGGAGCGCTTCCTGCCGGAAAACCGCGGCGCCATTGGCCGGTTCCAGTTTCTGCCGTTCGGCGCCGGCCCGCGCGTCTGCATCGGCGCGACCTTCGCGCTGCAGGAGGCGGTGATCGCACTGGCCGTGATGATGCACCGTTTCCGTTTCGATCAGACGGCAACCACCAACCCCTGGCCCGTGCAGAAACTGACGACTCAGCCGCAGAACGGGCTTCCCATGCGCGTGACGTCCCGCATATTTTCTCGAACGGCATAAATCTTTCGAACTATTGCGGAATTGACTGTGAATGAAAGCCGGGCAAAGTGGCAGCATTCACAGGCGTTGCCAGGGAGAATATCGCATGAGCCGCATTGATAAGAACGGTCTTGCCATCGAAACCATCCTTCATGATTTCCTGACTCAGGAGGTTCTGCCGGGTCTGGCGATCGATGCGGACAGGTTCTTTGCCGATTTTTCGGCGATCGTCCACGATCTCGCCCCGCGCAATCGCGCGCTGCTGGTCAAACGCGACGAGCTGCAGACGAAGATCGATGACTGGTATCGCCAGCATGGCGCCCCGTCGGATATGGACGACTACCAGTCCTTTCTCCGCAGCATCGGCTACCTCCTGCCGGAAGGATCGGACTTCCAGGTTTCAACCGCAAACGTCGATCCCGAAATCGCCTCGATCGCCGGTCCACAGCTTGTCGTTCCCGTGATGAATGCGCGTTACGCCCTGAACGCCGCCAATGCTCGCTGGGGCTCGCTCTATGACGCGCTCTACGGCACCGACGCCATTCCCGAGAACGACGGCGCCGAGAAGGGCAAGGGCTACAACCCGAAGCGCGGCGAAAAGGTCATCGCCTGGGTGCGAGATTTCCTCGATGCGGCGGCGCCGCTGCAGGACAGCAGATGGAAGGATGTCGGCAGCTTCTTCGTCAAGGACGGAATGCTCGTCGTCAGATCGGTCGACGGCGAGCAGACAATGCTCGGGGATGGGGGGCATTTTGCCGGCTATCGCGGTGATGCCGCGGCGCCGGCGCATATTCTCCTGAAGAACAACGGCATTCATATCGATATCGTCATCGACCCGACAACGGCGATCGGCAAGGCCGATCCGGCCCATATCTCCGATGTTTGGTTGGAATCGGCAATCACCACGATCATGGACTGCGAGGATTCGATTGCCGCCGTCGATGCCGAGGACAAGGTCGTCGTCTATCGCAACTGGCTCGGCCTGATGAAGGGCGATCTGCAGGAAGAGGTGGCAAAGGGCGGAACGACCTTCCTCCGCAAGCTCAACCCGGATCTGGACTATACCAGCCCGGATGGCGCTTCGTTCGAGTTGCATCGCCGTTCATTGATGCTGGTGCGCAATGTCGGCCACCTCATGACCAATCCCGCGATTCTCGACAAGGACGGCAATGAAGTGCCTGAGGGCATCATGGATGCCGTCATAACCGGCCTGATCGCGCTTTACGATATCGGTCCCACTGGTCGGAAGAAGAATTCCCGCACCGGCTCCATGTATGTGGTCAAGCCGAAGATGCATGGGCCTGAGGAGGTCGCCTTCGCCGTCGAGATTTTCTCCCGGGTCGAAGACGCGCTCGGCATGGCGCGCAACACCATCAAGATGGGCATCATGGACGAGGAGCGGCGCACGACGATCAATCTCAAGGAGTGCATCCGCGCCGCCCGCGAGCGTGTCGTCTTCATCAATACCGGCTTCCTCGACCGCACCGGCGACGAGATCCACACTTCGATGGAAGCCGGTCCAATGATTCGCAAGGGCGATATGCGCCAGGCAGCGTGGATATCGGCCTATGAGAACTGGAACGTTGATATCGGTCTGGAATGCGGCCTTTCCGGCCATGCCCAGATCGGCAAGGGCATGTGGGCGATGCCGGATCTGATGGCGGCAATGCTGGAACAGAAGATCGCCCACCCCAAGGCCGGCGCCAATACCGCTTGGGTGCCTTCGCCGACGGCTGCAACCCTGCATGCCACCCATTATCACCGCGTCAATGTCGCCAAGGTCCAGCAGGGGCTGAAGGACCGGGCTCGCGCCAGGCTTTCCGACATTCTCTCCGTGCCGGTTGCGGTGCGGCCGAACTGGACGCCGGAGGAAATCCAGCGAGAGCTCGACAACAATGCCCAGGGTATCCTCGGCTATGTCGTGCGCTGGATCGATCAGGGCGTCGGCTGCTCGAAAGTGCCCGACATCAACAATATCGGCCTGATGGAGGATCGCGCGACCTTGCGCATTTCGGCCCAGCACATGGCGAATTGGCTGCATCACAAGGTCGTCACCGAAGCTCAGATCGTCGAAACAATGAAACGCATGGCTGCCATCGTCGACCGCCAGAACGAATCCGATCCAGCCTACCGGCCGATGGCCGGCAATTTCGATGATTCGATCGCTTTCCAGGCCGCCCTCGATCTCGTCCTGAAGGGCAGGGAGCAACCGAACGGCTATACTGAACCGGTGCTTCACCGCCGCCGCCTCGAGCTCAAGGCGAAACAATCGGCGTGACCGATACGAAAAGGCCGCCGGGACGACAGTCCGGCGGCCTTTCTTATACCAAATTCGGCATCTACGTTACTGGATGACGATGACCTTGGAGGTCCCCTTGCCGGGACGGACGCGGCTATAGAGGTCGATGACGTCCTGGTTCATCAGGCGGATGCAGCCCGAGGAAGCGGCGGTGCCGATCGAAGCCCATTCCGGCGTGCCGTGCAGGCGGAACAGGGTGTCCTTGCCATCGTCGTTGAAGAGATACATGGCGCGCGCGCCGAGCGGATTGCTGAGACCGGGACCCATGCCCTCCTCGACATATTTAGCGACGTCGGGGCGGCGTTCAGCCATTTCCTTCGGCGGGTGCCAGGTCGGCCATTCCTGTTTCCAGGCGACATAGGCGGTGCCGGCCCATGCGAAGCCCTGCTTGCCGACACCGATGCCGTAGCGCATCGCCTTGCCGTTCGGCAGGATGTAATAGAGGAAGCGCTCGCGCGTATTGACGATGATGGTGCCTGGACGCTCGGTGGTCTGGTAGCTGACGACCTGGCGGCGGAACTGCGGCTTGACCCTGTCGATCGGGATCGCCGGCAGGGAGTATCCGGCATCCTTCGTCACGCCATAGGCGTCGTTAAAGATTTGAGCTGTCTGTACCGTCGGGCCTGCGCCCTTGTCGTCGACGGATGCGCTTTCGGAATTGGTGGAGCAGCCGGCCAGTGCGAGCGTCGTCAGCAGGCCAAATACAGGGAATGCATTGCGGATGCGCATAGATAACTCTTGAAGTTTTTGGGCGAGGAGAACAGTCTTTCGACCATCGTTGATTATGGTTTATTTTCGATTAACTTGCGCTTGGCAAGACTGCTGCAGCGCGAGGAATCCGTCTGCCGCGCAAATTAAAAGCGCATGGTTTTTTTGCAACAACACGCCAGCCCGCGGGATGGTTATCCATGACGATTTTGAGCGTTTACAATAACAATCCGTTAATCGATGGCCGGCAATCGGACAGGGCCATGATGGTGCGGCGCGGAACGCAGATATTGCTGCACGAAATGCGCCATGCCGTGCTGCCGGAACTACCGCTCGCCAGCGGCCGCCGCGCCGATCTGATCACGCTTTCGGAAAAGGGGGAGGTCTGGATTATCGAAATCAAGACATCGATCGAGGATTTCAGGGTGGATCGCAAATGGCCGGAATACAGGCTGCATTGCGACCGCCTGTTCTTTGCGACTCATGAAGGTGTGCCGCTCGACATCTTTCCGGAGGAGTGCGGCCTCTTCCTTTCGGATGGCTATGGCGCCCACATGATTCGCGAGGCGCCGGAGCACCGCATGGCGCCAGCCACGCGCAAATCCGTCACGCTCAGTTTCTCGCGTGCCGCCGCACAAAGGCTGATGATGGCCGAATGGGCGAACGGAAAACCGTTCACCGTGGATGATGTCTGAGGAAGGTTTCGTCTATTTCGGCGCGCGTTTGGCAAGGATGCGCTGCAGCGTTCGCCGGTGCATATTGAGCCGGCGTGCCGTTTCAGAGACGTTGCGCTCGCACATTTCATAGACCCGCTGGATGTGTTCCCAGCGCACCCGGTCGGCTGACATCGGATTTTCCGGGAGTTCGGCCTTTTCGCCCGGCCGTTGCGTCAGCGCCGAAAAGACGTCGTCGGCATCTGCAGGCTTTGCCAGATAATCGACGGCGCCGAGCTTCACGGCCGTCACCGCCGTTGCGATATTGCCATAGCCCGTCAGCACGATAATCCGCGTGTCATCGCGCCGCTGGCGGATCGCTTCGATGACGTCGAGCCCATTACCGTCGCCGAGCCGGAGGTCAACCACCGCATATTTCGGTGGCCTGCCTTTCGATTTCGCAACGCCTTCCGCCACGGACTCAGCCGTTTCCACCTGAAAGCCGCGCGTCTCCATCGCCCTTGCGAGACGGCGCAGGAATGGCCCGTCGTCATCGACGATCAGCAGGCTGGCGTCCGGACCGATATGATCTTCATCCGACGCGGCGAAATTTCCTTGATTCTGTTCTGTCATCGTCTCGAGTCCCGACGGTCGAACGCCCGATCTTGGTCAACCGTTTTTCATTCTACTTATGCCGATAAAGTCATTTTGTCGAATTTGCGTCGATTAGCATCCGTGGCCATTCGATGCGGATGCGCGCGCCGGCTCTTTCCGGCTCGCGGTTCTCGAAAACCAGCGATGCGCCGGAACGCTCCAGCAGCGTCTTGGCGATGAAAAGGCCGAGCCCGAGGCCGCCGGCCGTATCTTCCTTCTGCCGTTTGGTCACATAGGGCTCGCCGATTCGTGTCAGAATGTCAGGCGAATAACCGTTGCCGTCGTCCTCGATGACGATCAGCACTTTGTCCTGATCGTGCTCGACGGTAATCGTCACTTTCTCCCTGGCATAATCGACGGCATTCTCGATCAGGTTTCCGAGCCCGTACATGATGCCGGCATTTCGGTCGATCACCGGCTCGCTCTTGCGCGGGCTCTTCTCGATGAGCTCGAGCGTGATGCCGAATTCCCGATGCGGCGCGACGATCTCCTCGATCATCGAGGACAGCGGCAGCCGGCGCATATGCGCCTCGCCTTCGGAGGAAAGCGTCGTCAGCCGCCGCAGAATGTCGCGGCAGCGTTCGCTCTGGCTGCGCAGCAGCATGACGTCCTCGCGGAAACGATCGTCATCCTTGAGTTCCCGCTCCATTTCCTTGGCGACGACGCTGATCGTCGCCAGCGGCGTGCCGAGTTCGTGGGCCGCGGCGGCCGCCAGCCCGTCGAGCTGCGAAAGATGTTTCTCCCGCTGCAGCACCAGTTCGGTCGCCGCCAGCGCATCGGCAAGCTGGCTCGCTTCCATCGAGACGCGATAGGCATAGAAGGCGGCAAAGGCCATGGTCGAGGCGATCGAGCACCAGACGCCGAACTGCATCACATTATGGACATTGATCTCGACCCCGTCGAACCAAGGCAGCGGGAAGGGCGAGAAGGCAAGCACCGTGATGCAGACCATCGCAAAGCCGATCAGCGCCGTGCTGTAGCGGATCGGCTGTGAGGCGAAAGAGATGATGACGGGCACGCACACGAGTGCGGCGAAGGGATTGGCAAGGCCGCCGGTGATGAAGAGCAGCGCGCAGAGCTGGAGGAGATCGAAGCCGAGCAACGCAAAGGCGGCCGGCGGCCCCAGCCGGTGCGTCGGCGGATAGCGGATGGTCAGGTAGAAGTTCACCCAGGCAAGGGCGGCGATCAGCGAAGAGCTAGCGATCAGCGGCAACGGAAATTTCAGCCAGAAGGCGACGATGAACACCGTCAGCGCCTGGCCGCCGACCGCAAGCCAGCGCAGCCGCACCAGCGTCTGCAGCCGCAGTCTGCGGCTGCTGAGCCGGTCTTCCAGCGTATGGCTTTGCGTCTTGTCGATCACGCCGGGCTTGTCGATCATGCCGGGGCTCCTTGATGGCTCTCATGTACCACGTGGTTTTGCCCGTGTCGTTGGCAACGCCTCTTCCGGCCGCTCCGGCCAGGGGTGGCGAGGATAGCGTCCGCGCATCTCGGCGCGTACGTCCTTCCATGAGCCCGCCCAGAAGCCAGGCAGGTCGCGCGTCGTCTGGATCGGCCGGTGCGCCGGCGACGTCAGCTCCAGGAGAAGCGGCAGGCGGCCTCCGGCGACCGCCGGGTGTTGCTTGAGACCGAACAGCTCCTGCACGCGGATCGTCAAGATGGGCTCCTCGCCCTCATATTGGATCGGATGTCTTTGACCGGTCGGCGCCTCGAAATGAGTCGGGGCAAGCCGGCTAAGATCGCGCTGCAGCTCGTGCGGCACCAGCGACATCAGCCCGTTCGAAAGCCCTGCCGCAGAAATCTCGGAAAGGCTTCGGGCGTCCTCCTGGAAGGGAGCGAACCATTCCTCCAGCCGGGAAAGCAGAGCATCGTCGCTGACATCGGGCCAGGGATCACCGATCGTCCGATGAAGGAAGCCGATCCGTTCGCGAAGCTGCAGTACCTCCTTCGAGAAGGCGAGCTGATCGAACCCCAGTTCGCGCACGCCCTCCATCAGCGCCTGAGTGACGGCGGCCCCGGAAGGACGCGGCAAGGGCGTCTCTTCGAAGACGATCGCGCCAAGCCGGGTTGCCCGCCGCGCCCGCACCTGCCGGCTCTGCCGGTCGAAGAATGTCTGGTCATAGGTTCCGATCTCGCCAGGCAGTTCGGCTTCGATATCCGCACGCGTCACTTCGGCCGCCGCCAGAATCCGCCCCTGTGCCGCGCGCCCGGTGAGATCGGCGATGACGAGCATCTGGCTGCCGGCGAGCCTCTCGGTTTCCGGCAGTTCCGCTCCCCGCCCGTTCGCCATGACGAATCGTCCGCGCCCGCCGCGTTGAAGCGCGATTCTGTCGGGGAATGCATGCAGCAGCAGCTGACCCGCCAGCACAGGTGCGGCTGTGGTGACGGTATCGAGGCCGGCGGCCAGCCGCCCCGCCAGCCGCCGCGAAGCGTCGGCTCTTTCGCCGCGCTCGGTCTTGAAGCGCCGCAGCCGATCCTCGATGTCGACGCTCGGCCCGCCAAGCCCCTGTTCGGTCAGGAGCACGGCAATCATCGCCGCCTCCCGGGCATGGCCGGATTCGCCTGATGAAACGACCATGGCGGCAAGCCGCGGCGGCAGAGCGAGATCGCGCATCATCTTGCCGCGGCCGGTCAACCCGCCATCCTTGTCGAGCGCTCCCAGTTGGCCGAGCAGCGCCCGCGCTTCCTTAAGCGTCGTTTCCGGCGGCTGATCGACGAAGGCAAGGGATGCCGGATTCTGGACGCCCCAATGGGCGAGATCGAGCACCAGGCCGGAGAGATCGCTGGAGAGGATCTGCGGCGGCGTGAAAGCCGGCAGTGCCGCCGTCTGCCCCTGGTGCCAAAGCCGGATGGC
>NC_007761.1:3880000-3972500 GCF_000092045.1 Rhizobium etli CFN 42
TGCTGGTCATCCTGCCGATCGCGCTTCCCGGCATCATCACCGGCATTGCGCTGCGCTCCGCTTTCAGTCTCTTCGACATCCCGTTCTCGGTCTGGACCATCGTGCTCGGCCACGCCACTTTCTGCGTGGTGGTCGTCTACAACAACGCCGTCGCGCGCTTCCGCCGCACCTCCGGCTCGCTCATCGAGGCTTCGATGGATCTCGGCGCCGACGGCTTTCAGACCTTTCGCCATGTCATCCTGCCGAATATCGGCACCGCCCTGCTTGCCGGCGGCATGCTCGCTTTTGCCCTTTCCTTCGACGAGGTCATCGTCACCACCTTCACAGGCGGCCAGCAATCGACGCTGCCGATCTGGATGCTCGAAGAACTTATCCGCCCGCGCCAGCGCCCCGTCACCAATGTGGTGGCAATGGTCGTGGTGCTCGTCACCTTCCTGCCGATCCTGGCAGCCTATTACCTCACCCGCGACGGCGACCAGATCGCCGGCGCTGGCAAATAACAGGGAGAACATCATGGATACGCAAATGCTGATCGGTTCCCGCTTCGAAAAAGGCACGGAGACGGAAGAGCACATCCTGAACCCGAAGACCGGCGAGACGGTGATCGACCTTCCCGAAGCCTCGCTCTCCCAGGTCGATGCCGCCGTCGATGCCGCCGAAAAAGCCTTCAAGGGCTGGTCCCAGACGACACCGGGCGAGCGTTCCGGCTACCTTCTGAAGATCGCCGACGCCATCGAGAAAGGTGCCGCCAGTTTCGCCGCGCTGGAAGCGCTGAACTGCGGCAAGCCGATCAATTCAGTGCTGAACGATGAAATTCCGGCGATCGTCGATTGTTATCGCTTTTTCGCGGGCGCGGTGCGCAACCTGCACGGACCGGCCGCCGGCGAATACCTGGCCGGCCACACCTCGATGATCCGCCGTGATCCGATCGGCATCGTAGGCTCGATTGCACCGTGGAATTATCCTTTGATGATGATGGCCTGGAAACTGGCGCCGGCGATCGCCGGCGGTAATACCGTCGTCTTCAAGCCTTCGGAGCAGACGCCGCTGACGGCGTTGAAGATGGCGAAACTGCTCTCCGACATCCTTCCCGAAGGCGTCGTCAACGTCATCCTCGGCCGCGGCGAAAGCGTCGGCAATGCGCTGATCAACCACGCCAAGGTCAACATGGTCTCGATAACAGGCGATGTCGCCACCGGCAAGAAGGTGCTGCAGGCCGCCGCCAAGACCGTCAAGCGCACTCATCTGGAACTTGGCGGCAAGGCTCCGGTCATCGTCTTCGACGACGCCGATATCGATGCCGTCGTCGCCGGCATCCGCACCTTCGGCTATTACAATGCCGGTCAGGACTGCACCGCGGCCTGCCGCATCTATGCCGACGCCAAGGTCTACGACAATTTTGTTGCCGATCTCTCTTCGGCCGTCGCGAGCATTCGCTTCAACCAGGCCGACGATACCGAAAACGAGATCGGTCCGCTGATCTCCAGGCGACAGCGTGACCGCGTCGAAAGCTTCGTCGCCCGCGCTTCCGAGCACAAGCACATGGAAATCACCACCGGCGGCGAGGTCTCCGGCGACAAGGGCTTCTTCTTCACCCCGACCGTCATATCAGGCGCCCTGCAGGACGACGAAATCGTCCGCCGCGAGGTCTTCGGACCGGTCGTCTCGGTCACCCGCTTCTCCGCCGCCGACAACGCCATCGCTTGGGCGAACGACAGCGATTACGGCCTCGCCTCCTCGGTCTGGACCAGGGATATCGGCCGCGGCATGAAGACCGCCGCCCGGCTGCAATATGGCTGCACCTGGATCAACACTCATTTCATGCTGGTCAACGAGATGCCGCATGGCGGCCTCAAACAGTCGGGCTACGGCAAGGACATGTCGGTCTATGCGCTGGAAGATTATACCGCCGTGCGTCACGTGATGATCAATCATGGCTGACAGAGTAACCGCAGGACATAGAAGCCAAGCCAACGGCAGAGAACATCGTCCGATTTCGCGCGTAATGGAACAATTTCCCGGTTTCCGCGTCTTCTCAGGCAAATGCAAAGGATGATGTGTCATGCTGAAATGGGCTCTGATATTCTTCGTTATTTCCATCGTCGCCGGCTTCTTTGGCTTCTCCGGCGTGTCCGCCGCCACAGCGACCATCGCCCGCGTGCTCTTCGGTATCGCGCTGGTGATCTTCCTGATCTTCCTGGTCCTGGCGCTGATGGCCGGCCAGGCGGTCTTGTAAGCGAGCGCCGCACAAGCCGGAGCAATTCCGCGGCTCGGGAAAGCCGCGGAGTGTTTATGGCGCGCAAAGCTTGCAGCCAATTGGCTACATCATCGCCCTCAGCCAGGGATGAAGGCTGCTAGCCCGGTTTTTCAGCAGATCGTCCACCGATATCGAACCCGCTCCGGAAGCGGCGAGGACGAACATGCCGCCGGCAATCGCCAAGTCCTTCTCGAAATGCAAGAGTTCATTTTGGCTGGCAAAGTTCGTATGGAAGAGAAAGGCGGTCGCCAGGCAGAAGAGCGCCAGCGCCGTGGCACCCAGCCGACCGAAGAACCCCGCCGCGACGGAAATGCCGGCGCCGATTTGAAGAGCGATGGTGGCGAAGGCTACCGGCGCCGACAGCCCTAATTTCGCGAAGGTGTCGATGGTCGTCGCGAGATCTGCCGCAAGAGACGAGCCTTCGTGCAGAAAAATCAGCGCCAGCAGCAGCCTGCCCAGAAGCAGCACGAGGTCGGCTGGTCGAAACCGGCTTGCGACGCTTTTCATCATACCCTCCGCTTTGCAGAGCAGGTGGACCGGTGTGGCCCCTGCGTTGATTTCCGTCCCGTCTCCCGGATGCTATGGGCTGGACCCTCTCGGTCGCCGGCTACGGCGCATTATAGCAGGCTTGCGCCGACATTGATCGCCAGCGCCAGGATCGTCGTGTTGAACAGGAACGACAGCACGGCATGCAGCAGTGATAGCTTGCGCATGCTGGTCGAACTGACCCCGACATCCGCGGTCTGCGCGGCAACGCCGATGGTGAAGGAGAAATAGAGGAAGTCCCAATAGCCGGGCTCTTCAATTCCGTCGGGAAATTTGAGGCCGCTTCCTTCGTTCGCCCCGCCATAAAAGTAATGGGCATAGTGGATGGTGAAAAGCGTATGGAGAAAAATCCAGGAGATCAGGATCGTCAGCACCGCAGCACCCGCCCGCGTCAGGGCGACGTCAGGTGGCGCCTCCTTGATCGAATGAAGCTCGATGCCGATGCCGGCGATGCTCGCAAGCATGAAAAAGACGCGGTTGCCAGCCGGCATCCGCGCCTTCGATTGTTGGCGTGCTCTATCAGGCGGCGGCGAGCTGCAGTTCCTTCTGCACCATGGTGCGCAGCGTCGTCAGGTCCTTGGCGAAGGCGCGGATGCCTTCCGCGAGCTTTTCCGTCGCCATCGCATCTTCGTTCATCATCCAGCGGAAGGTCTTTTCGTCGACCGAGACCTTCGCATCGGGCTTGCGGCTTTCCGGCGAGAGCTTGCGCTCCAGTTTGCCGTCGTCCTTGGAAAGTTCGTCGAGCAGCGCCGGGCTGATGGTCAGCCGGTCGCAGCCGGCAAGGGCTTCGATTTCGCCGGCGTTGCGGAAGGAGGCACCCATGACAATCGTCTTGATATCGTTCGCCTTGTAGTAATTGTAGATCTCGCGAACGGAGATGACGCCCGGATCTTCCTCGGCGGTGTAGTCCTTGCCGGTCGACTTCTTATACCAGTCGAGGATGCGGCCGACGAAGGGGGAGATCAGGAACACCTTGGCATCGGCGCAGGCGATCGCCTGGGCCTTGCTGAACAGAAGCGTCAGATTGCAGTCGATGCCTTCCTTCTGCAGCACTTCCGCGGCGCGAATGCCTTCCCAGGTGGAAGCGAGCTTGATGAGGATGCGGTCCCGATCGATGCCGCGATCCTTGTAGGCGGCGATGATCGAACGTGCCTTGGCAAGCGAAGCCTCGGTATCGAAGGAGAGATCGGCGTCGACCTCGGTCGAAACGCGGCCAGGGACGAGCTTCACCAGCGCGGCGCCGACGGAGATGGCGAGGCGATCGGCGACGGCCGAGGAAACCGCATCCGGATTGCCGCCCTGCTTCTTGCCCCAGGCGACGGCTTCCTTGATGGCGTCGGCGAACATCGGCGTGCCGAGCGCCTTCAGCACGATGCTCGGGTTCGTCGTGCAATCGACCGGCTTCAGGCGCGCGACGGCTTCGATGTCGCCGGTATCGGCGACGACGGTGGTGATCTCGCGAAGTTGGTCAAGCTTGGATGTCATGGTCAATAATCCTTGTTTGAACTTGGGCTGCGGGCCGGCGCGTTCAGCCCGGCAAAGGTGATCTAGGGACAGACCGCCTGCATTCAGTGAACAACAGGCGCATCCGTCACGGATGATTCATAAACGTGAAGCACACTGGCCATGTTCCTGATGCAGTCGAACGGCTCCTCGAACGCAAGCGGGGCCGCCTGCGGCTCGGAGAGCGATCGTGACTTTCGGCATGCCCGCACTATGTCCTCCTCGGACGGGACAGAGACGACTTCGTGTCGCGAGGACTATCGCCGTTCGCGCAAGGAAAAGTCAAGGACATTTGTGCATTCTGATTGACATAAGTGTCACACCCGTCATTATCCCGGCTACAAACGCACAGGCGCAGCCTTTCGTCCCACCAGGGATTTAGGCGAAAATCCTGCGGGAGGAGACGTGGTCAAGCTCAAACGCGGCACCCATACCGCCTATTCCGAGGCATCCTCGCTGCGGCTGAGGGCCGCATGGCTTTATTACAATGAAGGCCTGACCCAGAAAGACGTCGCCGAACAACTTGGCATCAGCCGGACGACGGTGATCCGCCTGCTCGACGAGTCGATGAAACGCAGCGAAGTCCAGATCTGGATCAACGATTCGATCGGCGATTGCGTCGAGCTTTCGGTCAAGCTAGAACGGGCCTATGGCCTCGACGAGGCGATCGTCGTGCCTGCGCCGGTCCATTGTGATGTCGATTCGCTGGCAAAGAACGTCGGTTTGGCGCTTGGCCAGTTCCTCTCTGAAGCCATTCCCGACGACTATACGATCGGTGTCGGTTGGGGCCGCACCATGACCGCTTCGCTGGCCAGCTTCCGGCCGCCACGCCGCGCCAATTGCAAGGTCGTTTCGCTGCTCGGCGGCATCGTTGCCGTGCACCAGACGAACCCGATCGATTACACTTGGCGGCTGGCAAATCAGCTCGGCGCCGAATGTTACATGTTTCTGGCGCCGCTTCTCGTCGATTCCGTCGAGACCAAACGCAATCTGATCGACAAATGCGGGTTGGACACGATCTACCGCCTCGCCGAGAACCTCGACCTCGCGATCGTCAGCTGCGGCGATATCGGGCCGCACTCGACCTCGCTATCGGAAGGTTGGATATCGAAGGCCGAGCTGCAGGAACTGATCACTGCCGGCTGCGTCTGCGACACCATGTTCAACTTCCTCGACAAGGAAGGCAATTCTGTCGATCATTCGATCAACCAGCGCGTGATGTCCGTCGATCTCGACATGCTGAAAGAGGCCAAGCACATCGTGCTTTCCTCCGGCGGCGCCCACCGGGCCACCGCCATCCGCGCCACGATCAAACGCATCGGCTGCAACACGCTGATCACCGATGAAGGTGCTGCGCAAGCATTGCTGGAACTGGCCGAACAGGCCTGAAGCATGCCGTCATCTTTTCAGATCGGCTTGCCGCGCTTCCAGCCATGCTTTTTAGACTAGCGCGGCATGCCTTACGCATGTGCCGATTCCCAACCGAGCATCGCCCGTTTGCGGGTGAGGCCCCAGTGGTAGCCCGTCAGCGCACCGTTCTTGCCGAGCGCCCGGTGGCAAGGCACTACGAAAGAGATCGGATTTGCGCCCACCGCCGCGCCCACGGCCCGCTGCGCCGTCGGCCGACCGATATCGTTGGCGATGTCGGAATAGGTGACCGCCTTGCCGAATGGTATCTTCAGCAGGCTCTGCCAGACACGCACCTGGAAGTCCGTGCCGATCAGCACGACACGGAGCGGCTGCTCGGACGACCATTTTCCTGGTTCGAGGATACGGGAGGCATAGGGCATCGTTGCGCGCATGTCTTCGATGTATTCGGCATTCGGCCAGCGGCAGGTCATGTCTTCGAGGCAAGCCCGTTCGCCGCCGGAATCGCTGAAGGCAAGGCCGGCGAGACCGCGATCGGTCACCATGATCAAGGCCACGCCGAAGGGGCAGATGTGGAAGCCGTAGCGGATGGTGAGACCGCCGCCTTTTGCCTTCCATTCGCCGGGTGACATCGCCTCATGGGTTACGAAAAGATCGTGCAGGCGGCTCGGCCCGGAGAGGCCGACTTCGATCGACGTCTCGAGCAATGGCATGTCTTCCTTGCGCAGCAGCCGCTTGGCGTGGTCGAGCGTCACCGCCTGCAGGAAACCTTTTGGCGAGAGGCCAGCCCAACGGGTGAAGGTCTTCTGCAGCTGCGTCGGCGACTGGTTAAGCCGCGCAGCGATCGCCTCCAGCGACGGCTGGTCGCGGTAATCCTCGGTGATGAGTTCGATGACCCGCCGGACGATATCGTAATCAGGGCCGTCAGGCGTGATGTCGGTCTGCGGGTTCGCGATCATATCCATGGTCTTTCTCCTTGTAACAAGGAGATAATCAATAGGCCCGGGCTAAACCACCCGATTCTTGCGCGCTCGCCTGATACGCTCAGATACGCTGCTTTACCGTGGCGAGCGCGCCTCTGAAGGCCTTGGCGAAACTTTCGCGATCGTCAGGATTGAGGAAGGAGCCGATATCCGTGCGCCGGCCTTCGCCGAAAATATGCATGGAGAGGATGCCAATCTCCTGATGCCTTCGGACGAGGAACCGCGCCCAGAACGGGTTGAAATGGTGCTCCACCATCCGTCCTGATGGGGCAAACTTGCGCACCGATACGTCCGTGCGCGAGACGGTGACCTGTTCGCGTACCCGCCCGGCGCGGTAATTCAGCCAGAAGGCGCCGTAGAGAAGCGCGAAATCCAATCCGAAGAAGAAGCCGATCGGCCAGGCGCCAGTGGCGATGAAGAACATCCCATAGAGGAAGCAGACGGCGCCGGACAAAATGAGCAACACCTTGAAGCCCCGGCGGCCGAGCGACCGGTGGGGGAAGAGCTCGGCGGCGAAAACAGGCTGCTCGTGAGAGCTGGTGGCGTTGCTTTCCATCATCACCGCTGAGTATAGAGTTTCTATGGCAAATCCGAAACTCAAATCCCCGCCGCGAGGCACGAATGTGATCACCCGCCGCAAGCCAGCGGCGACGGTCAAGACCGCCTATTCGCCGGCCGAGCGCGAGGAAATCTTCCGTCGCTTTTCGGTGCAGCGGCCCGAGCCGCGGGGCGAGCTGGAGCACACCAACCCCTTCACTCTTCTCGTGGCGGTGGCTCTCTCCGCCCAGGCCACCGATGCCGGTGTCAACAAGGCGACAAGGGCGCTCTTCAAGGTGGCCGATACGCCGCAGAAAATGCTCGATCTTGGCGAGGACAAGCTTCGCGATTACATCAAGACGATCGGCCTTTATCGCAACAAGGCGAAAAACGTCATCGCGCTCTCGCAAATGCTGGTCGACGAATTCGCCGGCAAGGTGCCGGAAAGGCGCGAGGAACTGGTGCGCCTGCCTGGCGTCGGCCGCAAGACTGCCAATGTCGTGCTGTCGATGGCGTTTGGCCAGGCCACGATGGCCGTCGACACACACATCTTCCGGATAGCCAACCGCATCAGGCTTGCTCCCGGCGAGACGCCTGATGAAGTCGAAGCGCGGCTGATGAAAGTGGTGCCGAAACACTACCTGTATCACGCCCACCACTGGCTGATCCTGCACGGGCGTTACACCTGCAAGGCACGCCGCCCTGAATGCGAGCGTTGCGTCATCGCTGATATCTGCAAATCGCCGGAGAAGAGTTCAGACGTGCCGGCCCCGCTCGTCGAGCTACCGCCGCAGGTGATCGGCGAGGCTGTCGAATAGAACAGTGATCGCCTGGTCGTAGCTCCGCCGTTCGGCGCCCGCCTCGATCGCAATTGCCGCGCGGTCGAAGCCCGCCGATAGCAGCACTGTTAGAGGCTCAAGCGCGGCGTCGGCGCCCGGAAGCATGGCTGCGAGCCCTGCCCGCAATGTCGTTTCCGCATTGTCGGCATCTATCGCGTGAGTCAACCGCAGGCCGAGAACGGCAGGCGCTTCGATCAGCAGCAACCGCGTGCGGCCCTCTGCCATCATTGCGTCGAAATAGGCCGCAGCGCCGGCAATCAGCGCGTCGCGCGGCGTATCATCGGGCGCCGAACATGCCGCGATCGCTTCGGCAACTGCGTGCGCCTCACCTTCGACAACCGCGCGAAAGAGCGCCTTCTTGTCTTCGAAATGATGATAGAGCGCTCCGCGCGTCATACCCGCCGCCGCTGCGATCTCCGGCGTCGCCGTTTCGGCATACCCCTTATCGACGAAGAGGCGTCGTCCGGCATCGATCAGCGCCTGTCTTGTCTGTTCCGTTCGTTCGCGATTGCTGCGGCTCATCTCCCCCATTTACATACAAACAGACTGTATGTTAAGGATAAAAACATACAGTCTGAATGTATCTAAGGAGGAAAACGATGAAATCGACGAGCTATTATCCTGTCATCATGGCCGATGACGTTGCCGGTTGCGCCCGCTTCTATTGCGAGCATTTCGGCTTCAGGGCGTTGTTCGAGAGCGACTGGTACGCTCATCTGCAATCGGAAGAGGAGAAGCATGTCGCTCTCGCCATTCTCGATGGCAACCACGAAACCATCCCGGCTGCGGCTCGCGGCAAAGTGTCCGGACTGCTCCTCAATTTCGAGGTTGCCGATGTCGATGCGGTCTACGCGGCTTGCCGCAGCGCAAACCTCCCAATCCTGCAGGAGATCCGCGACGAGGATTTCGGCCAGCGGCATTTCATCACCGCCGATCCGAACGGCGTGCTAATCGACATCATCAAGCCGATCCCGCCGAGCGCCGAATTCGCGTCAATGTACGAGACATCAGCCTTACCAGCTTGGCCTCAGGCGTGAAAACCGGCGTCCTTTGCGGAAATCAGCTTATGCAGATGCACCATCATGCCCGCCGCAAAGAGAGGCGTCAGCAGGTTGACCACGGGGATCGCCAGAAAGAGAGCGATCACCAGCCCGCCGAGAAAGACCGTCGCCGCATGTTTGGCACGGAAGAGACGTGCCTCATGAGGCGGACGAAAGCGCATGGCGGCGAATTCGAAGAATTCCCGTCCGAGCAGGTAGCCGTTGACCAGAAAGAAAGCGACCAGATTGACTCCGGGAATGAACAGCAACAACAACGCCACGATATTGCCAAGGATCACCACCCCGAGAAACTTAATCGAGCTCGCCGTCGCCGGGCCGAGCGGCATGGCGGATCCCGGTGCGTCGTGGGGATAGTCGCGTTTTTCGATAACGTCGGCGACATCGTCGAGGAAAAGGCCCGCGATCAGTGCCGTGACCGGCGAAAGCAGCAGCGCCAGCACGAGCGCAAGGCCGACTCCTGCAAGGATTGCGAAGACCAGAGCAAACCACCCAGCCCAATCCGGCATATCGGGAAAGAAGCTGGTGAGCCAGGGAAAGAGAAAGGCCATGAAGGCCCCGCGTAACGCGAACCAGAGGCCGACGAGCACGAGAAGCGTCAGGCCCAGCACCTTCCAGAAGACCGAGCGCGTCTCCGGCGCGAACAGATTGGCGAGCGAAAGGCGTGCGGCATCAAGAATCATTTCTTCAGCGTCTCCGGTTACGCAGAAGATGTAGGAAAGGCGAATGCTACCGACAAGAGAGAATAAAATTGCAGGCTGTAATAGAAACTTGTCGCAATATTAGAACGAATATAATATTATCGGCTCGCAGAAATACGAGCCTGAGAAGCAGCTTCCGAAAATAGTTGCAAAGACAAAGGGGCGCGTTAGCGCATCCACGGAACGCCTCTGAGGAAATACGGGGAGGCTGATGTGGAAGATTTTGTGCACAAACTCAGGCAATACGTAAAAAGCGGTACACCGGCCGAGCGTCGCATTGCGAAATATTTCTCCGAGCACCTGAACGACCTGCCGTTTGAGACGGCAGCCTCTGTCGCCGACAGGCTGGATCTCTCGCCGATGACGGTCGGGCGCTTCCTGCGCGCGCTCGGCTACCAGGGTTTGGACAGCGTCAAGGTGGAAATTCGCGAGACCGTGACGACATCGCCGGCGCAGTTGCAGAGCGCCATGAGCGAGCTGCATGCGGACGCCGCGGAGGGCAAGCCGCTTGCTGTGCTGGTTGCCGAGCAGATCCAAGCCCTGCATCACATCTATCATCTGACGGCGCAGCCGCTTTGGGCCGAAGCCGTCCGCCTGATCAGCACGGCCCGCGAAGTATCGATCGCCACGCATGCGCGGCTCGCAAGCCTTGCCAATCATTTCTGCCAGCGGCTGACGCAGGCCCGCGATGGCGTCCGCACGCTCGATGCCACCGACAATCGTTTTGCCGAACTCTTCGCCCGGCAGGCCGTCGACGACGCTTTGCTCGTCATCATCGACTGCCGTCGTTTCGCCAAGGCACGGCTGCTTGCCAGAACCGCCCGGCGCTACGGCTACAAGGTGGTGTTGATTTCGCCTCAGCAAGCAGACTGGATGGCGGATCAGTCAAACGTCATGCTGTCCTTGCCGCCGGCACGCGCTCCCGACCTCGACAACCTTCCGCCGCTGATAGCGCTGCTCGATTGCCTGTCCGAATCTGTCATTCTCGAAGTCGGAGAGGAGGCAGCCCTCCGCCGCCGCCGCATGCTGGAATTTGCGACCGTCCTCGGTGAAACCGCGAACCACTAGACTAGATGTGAACTTTCACATCGCTTCCAGTTCGGCACGGTGCCGGTGCATAGCCAGAAGACGGCGATAGTCGCGGTCGTAAAGCGCCTGTTTCGACTTGTCGGGAAGCCGTTCGTCGCCGCCAGGATACATCGCTTCGCCGGCTGCCGCCAAGTCCTCGTGCAGGCCGCAGGCAACGGATGCCGCAATCGCCGTGCCGAGCAGCACCGCCTCGTTCATCTTCGGCACCACGACCTTGCAGCCGGTAGCGTCGCTATAGAGTTCCATCAGCACCTGGTTCTTCACGTGTCCGCCGGCGATATGCAGCGTATCGGGCACGTAGCCATATTCCTTCATCTTCTCCAGGATATTGCGGATGCCGAGAGCGATCGCGACGGCAGACCGCCAGTAGAGCGCGCAAAGCCCGTCGAAGGAGGTGTCGAGCGTCAGCCCGCTGATCACACCGACGGCATGCGGATCGGCAAGCGGCGAGCGATTGCCGTGAAAGTCCGGCAGCACAAAAATGCGCTCGCCGAAAGCGTCGCCCTCCTCCGCCCGCAATTCGGCAATGCGCGCGACGATCTTCTGGTGCAGCGCCGCCGTCGGCTCGCCGCCGGCTGTATGCATACGCACGACATGGTCGAGCAGCGCACCGGTCGCAGATTGCCCCGCCTCCACCAGCCAGGACCGCGGGAAGACAACCTCATAATAAGGTCCCCACATGCCGTGGCTCGGCTTGCACTCCTGCGAGAAGGCGACGATGCAGCTCGACGTGCCGGCGATCAGTGCCAGCTGGCGCTCACGTGTTACAGGATCGGCCGCATAACCGCCGAGCGCCCCGAGCGCGCCGGCATAGGCGTCGATCATTCCCGCGGAGACATGGCACTCCGTGGTCAGCCCCAGCGCCTCGGCCGCATCAGCCGTCAACCAGCCTATGCTGCCGCCGACCGGCACAGTCTCATCCGGTAGCCGGCCGCGGGCCTGAAGATCGTCCAGCTCGATCTGCTGCAGGAAATCCAGCTGCCATCCCTTTTCTCGATGGGCGAGATAGTTCCATTTTGCCGTCAGCGTGCAGCGAGAACGGGCAGTGGAACCCGTCGATTTCCAGGTCATGAAATCGGCAAGATCGAAGAAATAACCCGCCTTTTCCCATGTCGCCGGCAGCTTCTTCTTCAACCACATCAGCTTCGGCATTTCCATTTCCGGCGACATGACGTGGCCGGAATGTTCGAGCACCCTGTGCTCCGTCGCCGTGCAGAAATCGGCTTCCTTTAGCGCGCGATGGTCGAGCCACACGATGGTGTCGAAACGACGCTCGCCTGTTGTGGACACACTGATCTGTCGGCCTTCGACGTCGCGGACAACGAGCGAACAAGTCGCGTCGAAGCCGATTGCTCCGACCGAGGCGGCGACGATACCGGACTGCTCCATCGCCCTGCGTACCGCGGTGCAGGCGGCCGACCAGATGTCTTCGGAATCGTGCTCGGCGTGGTATTCACGCGGCCGGTTCATGACGATCGGATGTTCGGCCTTGGCTAGCAGACGGCCGCTGGCATCGAAGACGCCGGCGCGTGCACTGCCGGTGCCGACATCCACCGCAACCACATGATCACGCATCAAATCTCGGTCCCGTCCAGCTTATGGTTGCGGACAAGGTGTATCAAATCCGGCATGGCGTCAAACACCACATCGGGCGAAAGTCGGTCGAGTTCGGCCCGGTATCCGGCGAAATTCGCATGCGATCCGCCGGTGAAGGCAAAGACCGACATGCCGGCCGCCTTGGCGGCGGCAATGCCGGCCGGACTGTCCTCGACGACGACGCAGGCACGCGGCTCGACACGCATCTGCCGCGCAGCGTGGAGGAAGAGATCGGGCGCCGGTTTCCCGCGCTTGACCATCGTCGCGCTGAAGATGTCGGGGAGCCTGTCGAGAAGTCCGGTGATGGACAGCGACAGCCGGATTCGCTCCATCTGACTGGAAGAAGCGACACAGCAGGGAATACCGAGCCCGTCGATTGTCGCCGCGATGCCGTCTATTGGCTTCAGCTCGGTGCGGAACCGCGCGTAGAGATCGGTGCGGATGCGCTCGAGGAATTCTTCGCCGGCGTGAATATTGAACTCGGTTTCGAGCGTATCGATGAGGGTCGCCAGGCTGCGGCCGAGAAACCGCTCGTACGCCTGGTCTTCGGTAATCGAAACGCCGAGATCGCTCATCGCCCGGACGAGTACGCTGATCGAGATCGGTTCGCTGTCGACGAGTACCCCGTCGCAATCGAAAATGACCAGCCGTGATTCAGCATCAGCCATGAAAGACCCAACCTGACTTCAATTCGGGCACATGATCGTGCCGCTTCGCCCGCAAAGCGGGATGGATGGCGCCAGCCGATGCCGCCATCCGCATTCCCTTACACTGTGAGCTTGTCGTCGAGATAGAGCTGCAGCGTTTCCCGCGTGCCCTTTTCCCATAAGGTTTTAAGAGCATGAGCGAAACGTTTTCGGAAAAGGTCCGATTTTGCCACCTCGCCGAAAATATCATCGAGGGCGAGGAAGGCCGACGGATCGTCCTTTGCCTTCAGCGCCGCCGCATGCAGGCGCTCGGCGCTGGCGTCGTTGAAGACGATATCCTTGCCGCTGTCGGTCTTGCCGGCGAAATAACGGCACCAGAGCGCTGAGACCAGCGCCAGGCCAATGACATCCCTGCCCTGGCGCAGATTGTCGAGCGTCGACGGCAGGATGAATTTCGGCTGGCGGTTCGAGCCGTCCTGCGCCAGACGCGGGATCGTATCGGCGATCTTCGGATTGAGGAGCCGACGCTCGATGAGGGAAAAATAATCCGGCAGCGACGTGTTCGGCACCGGTGGCACGATAGGGATGATCTCGTCCTTCTCGAGCTTGGCTAGGAAAGACCGGATCAGCGGTTCTTCCATCGCATCATGCACGAAATGAATGTCCATCAGCGCCGCCGGATAGGCGATCGCGGCATGCCCGCCGTTCAGGATGCGGATCTTCATATGCTCGTAAGGCGTGACATCGGGAACGAAGGTGACGCCGACCTTTTCCAGCGCCGGGCGGCCGGCCGTGAACTTGTCTTCGAGCACCCACTGCTTGAATTCTTCGCAATAAACCGGCCAGTTGTCCTCGATGCCGAAATTGTCCCTGAGGAAATCGATCTCCCGCTGGCTGGTCGCCGGCGTGATGCGGTCAACCATCGCGTTTGGGAAGGCGACGTTGGCCCGGATCCAGTCGGCAAGGGCGGGATCCGAAAGGGCTGCCATGCCGATCACGGCATTGGCGGTGACGACGCCATTATGCGGAATGTTGTCGCAAGACATCACGGTGAATGGTCCGATGCCCTTGTCCTTGCGGGCCTTCAGGCCAGCGACGATCAGACCGAAGACCGTCTTCGGCGCACCGGGATTTTCTCCGTCGGCGGCGATAGCAGGATGGGCCGGATTGAACGTGCCTGAAGCATCGATGAAATAACCGCCCTCGGTGATCGTCAGCGAGACGATGCGGATCTCGGGATCGGCAAGCCTGGCGATGACCGCGACGGGATTGCCGACCGGCAGAATGTCAATCATCGGGGCGGTGACTCGCGCCGCCGTTTTGTTGTTGTCCTGCTCCACCACCGTCGTCAGGAAATCCTGCGCCGCAAGCTTCTCGCGCATGGCGGCATCAGATGGCAGAACGCCGGCACCGATAATTGCCCAGTCGTGATCGGCGCCCTGGTTGAAAAGATCGTCAAGATAGATCGCCTGATGGGCGCGGTGGAAATTGCCGACGCCGAAGTGCACGATGCCGGCTGTCAGCAATGCCCTCTCATAGGAAGGGATGGCGGCAGTGCGCGCCGCGTCCGAAAGCGTTGCCAGCGATAATTTGCACGTCATGTTTCAGTCCTCTTGAAGGTCTTGCCGAGACGGCCGGGCGCCATCGCCCGGCTCGCATGCCTGCCCCCAGCCGGCCGCCTGCTCAGATGGCAAGGCCGCCCTCGTTGAATTTGTGAATGCGCGAACGGTCCGGCGTCAGGTAGACGGTATCGCCCGCCTTGGCGGCAAAATCGCCGCTGCCGCGCGCCGTCAGCATGCCGATCCCCTCGACATCGATATGCAGGAAGGTATCGGAGCCGAGATGTTCGGCGACCACGACCCTGCCCTTCCAGTCGCCGCTCTCCATCGACAGCAGGATATGTTCTGGGCGGATGCCGATCGTATGCGCGCCGAGCTCGGCCGCGTTCTGGCCCTTGATGAAATTCATCTTCGGCGAACCGATGAAGCCGGCGACGAAAAGGTTGCGCGGGCGGCTGTAAAGCTCGAGCGGCGAGCCGACCTGCTCGATATTGCCCCTGTTCAAGACGACGATCTTGTCGGCCATGGTCATGGCCTCGACCTGGTCGTGGGTGACGTAGATCATCGTCGTCTTCAGCTGCTGATGCAGTTCGCTGATTTCGAGGCGCATGTTGACGCGCAGCGCCGCATCGAGGTTCGACAACGGTTCGTCGAAGAGAAAGGCCGAAGGCTGGCGCACGATGGCGCGGCCGATGGCGACGCGCTGGCGCTGACCGCCGGAAAGCTGGCGCGGCTTGCGCTCCAGATAGTCGGTAAGATTGAGCACGCGGGCGGCATCCGCCACCTTGCGGTCGATCTCCGCCTTGTCGACGCCCGCCATCTTCAGCGGAAAGGCGATGTTGTTGCGCACGCTCATATGCGGGTAGAGCGCGTAGGACTGGAACACCATGGCAAGGCCGCGCTCCGACGGCGCCTTTTCGGTGGCGTCCCTGCCGTCGATGACGATCTTGCCGCCGGAGACGTCCTCGAGACCGGCGATCAATCTCAGCAGCGTGGACTTGCCGCAGCCGGATGGACCGACGAAGACGACGAATTCGCCGTCCCTGATGTCAAGATCGATCGAGGGGATGACCTTGGCTTCGCCGAAGACCTTGGAAACCTTCTGAAGGGTAATGCTGCCCATGTTTGTCTCCCTTTTCTTATTTCACTGCGCCGAAGGTCAGGCCGCGGACGAGTTGTTTCTGGCTGAACCAGCCAAGGATCAGGATCGGCGCGATCGCCATCGTCGATGCCGCCGAGAGCTTGGCGTAGAACAGGCCTTCCGGGCTGGAATAGGAGGCGATGAAGGCGGTCAGCGGCGCCGCCTTGGAGGCGGTGAGGTTGAGCGTCCAGAAAGCCTCGTTCCAGGCAAGGATGATGTTGAGAAGCAGTGTCGAGGCGATGCCGGGCACCGCCATCGGCGTCAGCACGTAGACGATCTCCTTCATCAGCGACGCCCCGTCCATGCGGGCCGCCTCGAGGATCTCGCCAGGGATTTCCTTGAAATAGGTGTAGAGCATCCAGACGATGATCGGCAGATTGATCAGCGTCAGCACGATCACCAGCCCGATACGTGTGTCGAGCAGGCCCGAATTGCGGAACATCAGATAGATCGGGATCAGCGCGCCCACAGGCGGCATCATCTTGGTCGAGAGCATCCACATTAGCACGTCCTTGGTCCGCTTGGTCGGCGAAAACGCCATCGCCCAGGCGGCCGGGATCGCGATGATCAGGCCGATCAGCGTCGAGCCGAAGGATATGATCACCGAGTTCATGAAGTGACTGAGATAGTTCGACCGGCTCTGCACCTCAGCGTAGTTCTCCGTCGTCCAGTGGAAGAACAGGAACTGCGGCGGCGAGGCGATGGCGTCGGCTTCCGACTTGAAGCTCGTCAGGAAGGTCCACAGGATCGGGAAGAAGATCAGGATGCCGAGCGTCCAGGCAATCGCGGTGACGATGACCTTGTGCTGCGTTGTGACTTTTCTGGCCATCTCAAGCCTCCAGATTCTTGCCGACGAGGCGCACGAGGAAGATCGCGACGATATTGGCAAGCACGACCGCGACGATGCCGCCCGCCGAAGCGCCGCCGATATCGAACTGCAAGAGCGCCTGCGCATAGACGAGATAGGTGAGGTTGGTGCTGTCGGTGCCGGGTCCGCCATTGGTGGTGACAAGGATTTCGGCGAAGACCGAAAGCAGGAAGATCGTCTGGATCAGGATCACCACGGTGATGGCGCGCGCCATGTGCGGCAGGATGATGTAAATGAATTTCGAGATCGCGCCGGCGCCGTCCATTTCAGCCGCCTCCTTCTGCTCCTCGTCCAGCGACTGCAGCGCCGTCAACAGGATAAGGGTGGCGAAGGGCAGCCATTGCCAGGCGACGATGAGGATGACGGAAACCAGCGGCGCGTTCGCCAGCCAGTCGATCGGCTGCAGGCCGAGCGCCTTCGCAAGATGCGCAAACAGGCCGTTGACCGGGTTCATGAACATGTTCTTCCAGACGAGTGCAGCCACTGTCGGCATGACGAAGAACGGCGCGATGACAAGGATGCGCACGATGCCCTGGCCGTACATCGGCTGGTCGAGCAGCAGTGCAAAGGCGATGCCGCCGACGACGGTGACGACAAGAACGCCGGCAACAAGCAGCAGCGTATTGATCAGCGCGGCGATGAAAGCCGGATCGGACAGGAAATATTCGTAGTTCAGCAGGCCGACAAAGCTCTCCATGCCGGGGCTGAGCAGATTGTAGTTCAGCAGTGAGAAATAGATCGTCATCGCGAGCGGGACGATCATCCACGCAAAGAGGAACAGCACGGAGGGCGCAATCATCAGGCGCGCCGCGGAGCGAGTATGTGTTGTTGCCATGGCAATCACCGATCTGATCTGATGCAGGGAGCGGCCGCAAGGCAGCTTTAATCTGGAAAAGAGGCCGCCGATGCGGTTCGGGCAATCGGCGGCCCAGAGGGGCGGATTGTCAAGGATCCGCCTCTTCTCAGGAGGTTTTATTTAATGTAGCCCGCTTTGGTCATCTCCCGGGTTGCCAGTTGCTGTGCGCTCTTCAACGCCTGGTCGACCGAAATCTGGCCGGCAAGGGCTGCCGAGAACTGCTGGCCCACCGCCGTGCCGATGCCCTGGAATTCCGGGATCGCCACGAACTGGACGCCGACATAGGGGACCGGCTTGACGGTCGGCTTGGTCGGATCGGCCGAGTTGATCGAGTCGAGCGTCATCTTGGCGAACGAAGCCGCCTTCTGGTAGTCCGCATTCGCATAGAGCGACTTGCGGGTGCCCGGAGGTGCGTTCAGCCAGCCTTCCTTCTCGGCGACGAGATTGGTGTATTCCTTGCTCGTGGCCCAGGCGACGAACTTCTCGGCAGCTTCGACCTTCTGCGAGCCTGCCGGGACGGCGAGGCTCCAGGCCCAGAGCCAGTTGCCGCGCTTGCCGAGGCCCTTGTCCGGGGCGAGCGCAAAGCCGACCTTATCGGCGACCTGCGACTGCTTCGGATCGGCGACGAAGGAAGCGGCAACCGTTGCGTCGATCCACATGCCGCACTTGCCGGTTTGGAAGAGCGCCAGGTTCTCGTTGAAGCCGTTGGAGGAGGCGCCCGGAGGGCCGGCATCCTTCATCAGCTTGACGTAGAAGTCCAACGTGTCCTTCCACTCGGGCTGATCGAACTGCGGCTTCCACTTCTCGTCGAACCAGCGTGCGCCGAAGGAATTAGACATGGCCGTCAAGAACGCCATGTTCTCGCCCCAGCCGGCCTTTCCACGCAGGCAGATGCCGTAGATTTCCTTGTCCTTGTTGGTAACCTTGCGGGCTGCGTCCGCGATGAAATCCCAGGTCGGGGCGTCGGGCATCTTCAGCCCGGCGGCGTCGAACAGGTCCTTGCGGTACATCACCATCGAGCTTTCGCCGTAGAATGGCGCCGCATAGAGCTTGCCGTCCACGGTCAGGCCGCTGCGGATCGCCGGCAGCAGGTCGTCGACGTCATAATTGGCGCCGAGATTGTCGAGCGGCAGCAGCCAGCCCTGCTTTGCCCAGATCGGAACTTCATAGGTACCGATCGTCAGAACGTCGTACTGGCCGCCCTTGGTCGCGATGTCGGTCGTGACCTTCTGGCGCAGCACGTTTTCTTCGAGGGTGACCCATTCGAGGTCGATGCCGGGATTCTTCGCCTTGAAATCATCCGTCAGCTTCTGCATCCGAATCATGTCGCCGTTGTTGACGGTCGCGATTGTCAGCGTCTCGGCCGAAGCCATGCCGGCAAACGCCAGTGCTGAGCAGGCGCCCAGCAGGAAAGTTCTCAATGTCATATCTTCCTCCCAGAAGATGAGATGTGAGCATTCGCTTTGCTCATGAGCAATTACTCATCAACCCACAAAAAAAGTCAACGACAATCGTTGCTGCGATGCCGAAGGCAGCGGTCTTCCCTTTGATTTAACTATGATATTTTTTGCTCAGCTTGTGAGCAAAAACTCAGCCGTCTCTTCGTCGGTAATCAGAGCGTTGATTTGGTGGCCGATGACCGCGGCTCTGATCGCCTTGTATTTTCGCTTGCCTTTGGCAAGCCCGATGACCATCGAAGCCTCGCGGGACGGGATCGGCGCCGAGGCGACACGCTCGTTGATCGGGTTGTCGAGCAGCTTGCCGTCGACATCGAAGATCCAGCCGCAGATTTCACCGACGGCGCCCCCGCGCATCAGCTCCATCATCTCGTCCTTCTCGAGAAATCCGTCGACGCAGAGCGGCCCGTCGATGCCGAGCTCGCCGATGCCGACGAAGGTGACATCGGCCTGCGCGCTCATGTCGAGCGTCGAGCGCACCAGTTGCTGGCCATGCAGCAGCTCCCGTTCTTCGGCCGAGGTGACGAGCACCGGCAACGGCATCGGATAGTGCCGCGCCTTGACCGCATCCGCCATGCTGAAGATGACGTTGTAATAGGCGGCCGAACCATCTGGCGCGATATTGCCGGTCAACGAGACGATCCGGTGATTGGGACATTCGATCGCCGGAAGCTGGTCGACTGCCGCCTTCAGCGTGCGGCCGGTGCCGACCGCCAGCACGATCGGTTCCGGGCGCTTCAGCCAGCGCTCGATCTCGGCTGCACCCGCCTCGGCAATGCCGACGGTGGTCGATGAAGAACCCGCATCGCTTGGCACCACCTCCACATGTTTCAGCCCGAATTTTCGCCGCAGTTGGTTGGCAAGCTCGAGGCAGGCAGCGATCGGATGATCGAGCCGCACTTTGATCAGACGCTCGGCGACCGCAAGCGACACCAGCCGCTGCGCCGACTGCCGCGAGATGCCCATCGCGGCGGCGATTTCATCCTGCGTGCGTCCGGCGACGTAATAAAGCCAGCCGGCACGGGCTGCATCGTCGAGCCGTGCAGGAGTCTCTGATCTTTTTGCCATCTATTGCCTACCGCGCAAAATGAGCCGGCTTGCCGGCCGGCGTGATGTGAGTCTCTATCGCGCCAGATCAAAACAAAATTCCCGAAAAAGTCGAGCCTGTTGACGCAACCGCTCAGGCGAACCATTGCATGACGAAATATATCGACGCCTTCGCCAGACCGTAGATCACGCCGCCGGCAATGACGAGCGACACGGTCGTCATGATAAAGCCGATGAGCGCGAAGAGCCCGTCACGGCCCATAATGCCGAAAGCGAACACCGAAATGGTGATTGCCGGCAGGATGTTGCCGAGCGGCACCGGCAGAACCAGCACGATCGAAAGCAGCAGGCAGGCGAGACCGGCGAAATATTCCGCCGGCGGTTCAGCGAAGATGGCAAGCCGCGGCTTCAGCATGCGCTCCGCCCAAGCGAGCCAGCGGTGGATACGTCCGACGATGGCCTCGAAGTCTTCACGCCGCATCGAACGGTTTGCGATCGCCTTCGGCAGCCAGGGTTTGAGCCCGAAAGTCAGTTGCACCGCCAGAAAAACCAGCGGCGCGCCGAGCACGGCCGAGGTGCCGGGCGGGGTGGGAAAGGCGTTCGGCAGCGCGAAGATCAGCATGAGCGCGCTGATCGCCCTGTCACCCATCGTCTCGAACAGATCGCCGATCGAAATCCACTCCCGGCTTCGGTCGCCTGCCAGCTGCCGCAGGACCGCTGAGAGGCGGGGGCCTTTGGGACGTGGCGGACGGGGTCTTCTGCGTCTGTTGGAATCGGCGTTTTCGATGGTCATGATACCGGTAGATGATAGAAGTGCAGGGTCCGACTTTGGCCGCGCAATATGCCAATTGAATGACTTAAGGGACAGGAAACCCAAGAGAAGACCCGCCGACGGCTATTTACGTTCGACCCATCGCTCCTTTGCGCCGCAAGCGCGTGGCAGGCGGATGCATGAAGGCTTGTAATTCCCCGTCAACAGTGCGAGCAGACGCTGAAGGCCAGAGAAACGGCAGGCAGGCAATGATTATTTCATTCGACATCGGCGGCTCCGCCATCAAGGGCGGCATTGCCCGCTCCGAGACAGACATCGTCCCCCTCGGCCGCCGTCCGACGCCGAAGGACGATTTTGCCGCTTTCGTCGAGACCCTTCGCGACATCATCGCCGAAATCGACGAACAGCCGAGCCGCATTGCCCTGTCGATCGCCGGCGTCGTCGATCCCGATACCCAGCGGCTTACCTGCGCCAACATTCCCTGCATCCACGGCCGCGCGCTTGCAGCCGACCTCGAAACTGAACTTGCTCTGCCTGTTTTGATCGCCAATGATGCTGACTGTTTCGCCATGGCTGAAGCCGGTCTCGGCGCCGGCCGCGGCCATCGTATCGTCTTTGGCGCTATCCTCGGCACCGGCGTCGGTGGCGGCCTGGTCGCCGATGGGCGCCTCGTCAACGAGGCCGGAGGCTTTGCCGGCGAATGGGGTCATGGCCCGATCATCGCATCGGCGGCCGGCAATCCGCCCGTCGCTATTCCCGCCTATGCCTGCGGCTGCGGCCAGAAAGGCTGTGTCGACACCGTCGGCGGCGCCCGCGGGCTGGAGCGCCTGCACAAGACGGTGCATGATCTCGACCTTGCGAGCGAAGAGATCATCGATCAATGGCGGCGCGGCGAGAAGAAGGCGACGCGCACCATCGACGTCTATGTCGATCTCGTCGCCTCGCCGCTCGCCCTGACGATCAACATCACCGGCGCCACCATCGTGCCCGTCGGCGGCGGGCTTTCCAATGTCGCGCCGCTGCTGGCCAAGCTCGACCAGGCAGTGCGTACCCGCACCCTGCGCAAGTTCTACCGGCCGCTGGTGGTGCCGAGCGAATGCCGCATCGAACCGGGCCTGATCGGCGCAGCGCTGCTGGGACTGAAAGCCGATGCCGATGCATCCTAGAGCTTTTCCGGGTTAGCTTAAAGCATTCTGCCGGAGCAGGTTTTCGTCAGGGTAGAGGCGATTGGCGATGGGCATACCTCCAGGTACGTCCGAGCCGATCGCCTCTGATCCTGGCGGAAAGATGCCCGGCCCACCGGCCGCACCGCTTCGCCGTGGCGAAGCGATCAGTGCGTCCGGCGATTTCTAAGTCTTGCAGATTTGCCGGGCAAATCTGCGGGAGGGTTGGCTGAAACGGGCCGGCTGATCGACCGGCCGGCTTGGCCGTAGAGCTGGGCTACGACGCGCGCCGGCCGATCGACCATCCGACTCCGTTTGAGCCAACAGAATGCTTCAATCTAACCCGGAAAAGCTCTAAAGCACCGGCCACATCCGCACGATCGCTGCGAACCGGTTCCAGTCTTTGCGTTCCAATGGGGTCCATGCGGCTTCGGCGACTGCAGGAAGGCGCGGGAAGACCAGCCGATTGAAGTAGGCGCGAGAAAGGAAATTTTCGGTCCAGATGCAAGCCTGAACCCCACGCACTCTGTCCCGTAGCGCTTCTGACAACTCGTCTTCGGCCTCGTAAGCATAGGTATATTCCGGCGGTGCGTGGCCCGCCCAGCTCGCGCCCGGCTCGTCCCAGGCTTCCGCCTGCGCCATGTCGAGATAATAGGCCTGGCCCGGCGTCATCACCACATCGTAACCTTGCTGCGCCAGCGCGATGCCGACAGCGGGCTTCTCCCAGGCCATCAGCAAAGTGCCGTCGCGGTCGACGCCGCCACCATGCGAGACTTCGTTCCAGCCGGCGAGCTTCTTGCCGTGCGCCGACAACATGGTTTTGATCCGTTTCAGGAAATAGGATTGCAGCTCGGCCGTGCCGGCAATTTTCTCCCGCTCCATCAATGCCTTGCAAAGCGGCGACGAAAGCCAGGCGCCGCTTGCCACCTCGTCGCCGCCGATATGAATATATTCACCGGGGAACAGCGTGACCATCTCGTCGAACACGTTGCTGAGAAATTCATAGGTGAATTCGATCGCGGGGTTGAGGGCATTGTTGGCATAACCCTGCACGGCGCGATAGCTGTCCGGCGCCTCCTGCCCGTCGACGAGCTCGGGCAGTGACAACAGCGTCGCGGTGCTATGGCCTGGAACATCGATTTCCGGCACCACCTCGATATGCAGAGAGGCGGCATGGGCGACGATTCGCCTGACATCCTCCTGCGTGTAATGGCCGGAGCGCGGTTCCGCCCCGTCACCAAGCTGCGGCACGAGCACCTCGTCCGGGCCACGCCGCGCCCCGATTTCCGTAAGCTGAGGATAGGCCTTGATCTCCAGCCGCCAGGCTTCGTCGTCGGTCAGGTGCCAATGGAAAATATTGAGCTTGTTCCAGGCGAGGATATCGATCAGCCGCATAACATCAGCCACCGGGTAGAACTGCCTGGCCACATCGAGATGGCAGCCGCGCCAGTCATAACGAGGCTGGTCAGCGATCGTGCCGAAATTAGGAAATCTGAAACTCTCCCGATTGGCACGCGCGCCGTGCATGATTTGCGCCAGACTGATCAGGCCATAGTGCCGACCCGTCGCATCCGCGCTGGAAAGCACGACCTCATGCGCGGTAAATCGTATTTCATAGGCGAGCGCAGCGATCGATGATTCGGTGACGAAGCGAATAGCGCGCCCGCCCTTTACGGCGCAGAGCGAGAACAACAGATTTTCAGCCGGATAGAGCCGCTGGTAAAGGGAAAGAACCAGAGACAACGCTTTGACCGCTTCAGGTCGTGTGCCCTCGGCCGGATAAAGAACGACCGGCAGCTCTCCCGCCTTCACCGCGAGCGCCAGCGGCCAGGGCAGCAGTGAATAGGGCTCCTCTACCCGGCCGGGCGGCAGAAGCGGCGGCGCAATGCCGCCATCCCGGCCTTCGAGCATCAGATCGCCGAAACCGACAGGAACATGGCGCCCGTCGCCAAGTGTCAGATAGGCCGATTTGACCCCTGATGTCACATGTTTCGGCTCTCGGGTCAGCCCCTCGACGGTGAACCGCCAGTGGCCGCCCGGCGGCACACTCAGCCCGTCGGGCGGCCGGACTTCATGGAGATGTGCGACTTGTCGCTTCAGGCTGCCGCCAGCGCAGACGTGTTTGTCGGCAAGCCGCGTTTCCGACGTATAGGCGAGCGAGAAACCGGAAAGCGGCTCGGCCGAAAGATTGAAGAGGGTGAAGGTCAAGCGCCCGAAACTGCTTTCGACCGGGCGCCAGCTTGTTTCCAGACGATAGTCTGGCCATGGTCGCGCCTCCGCTGTCAATGGGCGGCCGGGATTACGGCTCGCGCCCCGGCATGCTTTCAAAAGCTTAGCTTTTTCGAGGCAGCAATGAAATCGGCGCGAGTCGAGACGGACCGGGCAGTGATGAGAATGTGAGATTGCGACCTGCAAGGAAAACGGCGCGGCTTTCGCCGCGCCGTCCTCACTCGGCTGCCAACGCCGGCGGATGTCTGTCATCCGCCTCTTCCTGGATGGCGTCGGCATCCCGGCCTGGCTCGTCCTTTGCCTTCGGCTCGCGGCCGAAGAAAAGGGCGTAACCGGCGGGCAGAACCAGAATGGTGAGCACTGTCGCAACGAGGATGCCGCCCATCATCGCGTAAGCGAGCGGACCCCAGAAGACGCCGCGCGAGATCGGGATCAGCGCCAGCACGGCGGTCAGCGCCGTCAGCATGATCGGCCGGAAACGCCGCACGGCCGCGCCGACGATCGCCTCTTGCCGCTGCATGCCGGCCTTGATGTCCTGGTCGATCTGATCGACCAGGATGATCGAGTTGCGCATGATGATGCCGAGTAGCGCGATGACGCCGAGGATCGCTACGAAGCCAAAGGGTGCACCGCTGATCAGCAGTGCGGCCGCAGCACCGATGATGCCGAGCGGCCCGGTGGCGAGCACGAGCATCGCCTTGCCGAAATGCTGCAGCTGCACCATCAAGAGCACGATGATGACGGCGAGCATGATCGGCGCCTTGGCGGCGATCGACATCTGGCTTTCCGCCGCATCCTCGGCGCCGCCCTGGATCTCGACATTGTAGCCGGCCGGCAGGCTGTCACGCAGGTCCTTCATGTCGGCATACATTTTCATGACCACGTCGTTCGGCTGGACGCCGTCGGGTAGCGTCGCCCGTATGGTGATGGTCGGCAGCCTGTCGCGCCGCCATTCGATGCCCTGCTCCATCACGGGCACGACCTTGGCGACCTGCGAGACCGGCACGAAGCCGCCGAAATCCGTCGGGACATAGACCGAATTGACTGCGGAAAGCAGCGAACGGTTGGCATCCGGCTCGCGGGCAACGATCGAAACCGTCTCCTCGCCGTCACGGAAATCGTCGAGCGGCGCGCCCGACATGGCGGTCTGCAGCACCTGCCGCACCCGCTGCGAGGTGACGCCGAGTGCCCGGGCACGGTCCTGGTCGATCACCAGCTTCATCGCCGGCACCTGTTCCAGCCAGTCGTCATGGATGGCACCGAGCATCGGATTGGCCTCGAAGCGCGCCTTCACCTGGTCGGCGATTGCTCGCACTTCCTTGCGGTCCGGCCCCATGACGCGCATCTGCACGGGCCAGCCGGTCGGTGGCCCGAGGAACAGCCGGTCGACCTTGCCGCGGATGGATGGGAAATCTTCCGCGAGAATCCTGCGCAGCTTGATGATCAGCCTTTCGCGCGCCGGTTCTTCATTGGCCATAACGAGGAGCTGAGCGAAATTCGGGTTGCGCAGCTGCTGGTCGAGCGGCAGGAAGAAGCGCGGCGCGCCTTCGCCGATATAGGTGGCGATGAAGCGCTTGTCGGGATCGTCCATCATCTTGGCTTCCAGCGCCTTGGCCTGCGTCTCGACTTCCTTAATGCTGGTGCCCTCGGGCAGCCAGAGATCGACGAGGATTTCCGGCCGCGACGATTGCGGGAAGAAATTCTGCGGAATGAACTGGAAGGCCCAGAGGCTGGTGACGAAAGTGCCGAGCGTCAAGAGCAGCACGATGACACGATGGCGAACCGCCCAGCCGACCGTGCCGCGCAGCCGGCGATAGAAGCGCGTGTCGAAGGCGTCGTGATGCTCGCCGGCGTGATGGCGCTGCTTGAGGATCATGTAGCCGAGCCACGGCGTGAAATAGACCGCGACAAACCACGAGGTCACCAGCGCGATGCCGACGACATAAAACAGCGAACGCACATATTCGCCGGCCGTCGAGGCGGCAAAGCCGACCGGAATGAAGCCGGCCGTGGTGATCAGCGTGCCGGTCAGCATCGGGAAGGCGGTCGAGGAATAGGCGAAGCTCGCCGCCTCGACTTTGACCAGCCCCTCCTCGAGCTTTCGCTCCATCATCTCGACGACGATCATCGCATCGTCGACGAGCAGGCCGAGCGCGATGATCAGCGCGCCGAGCGAGATGCGCTGCAGGTCAATGCCGAGTTCGTACATCAGCGCGAAAGTGGCGGCGAGCACCAGCGGAATGGCAATGGCGATGACGAGGCCCGAGCGCCATCCGATCGAGAGGAACGAGACGACAAGCACGATGACGAGTGCTTCGCCGAGCGCGTGCATGAATTCGCTGATCGCATCCGTCACCACGTCGGGCTGGTTAGCGATCTGGTCGACGGCGACGCCGTAAGGCAGCGCCTCCTCGAAGCGCTGGTAGGTCGCCTCCACGCCCTTGCCGACATCGGTGACATTGAAGCCCTTGGCCATGACGACGCCGACCTGGACGCTGTCATGGCCGTTGAAGCGGTACTTGCGCTGATAGGGATCCTCCAGGCCGGAGCTGACGGTGGCAATATCGCCGAGGCGCGTCACCTGGCCGCCGGCGCGAAGGCGCAGCTCACGGATATCGGCCGCCTTCTTGACGTCGCCTTCGACGGAGATGCGCACCGAGCGCAGGCCGGTATCGACGGAGCCGGCCGGATCGACATTGTTCTGGCCCTTGACGGCGTTCTGCAGGTCGAGGATCGTCAGGCCGCGCTCGGCTAGCGCCTTGGACGATACGTCGATATAGATCTTCTCCGGTTGGTCGCCGATGATGACAGCCTTCTCGACGCCCGGCGTCGTCAGGAGCATGTCGCGCGCCTGGATCGCGAATTTCTTCAGTTCCGGATAAGAATAACCATCGCCGCTGATCGAGTGCAGCGTGATAAAGGTATCGCCGAATTCGTCATTGAAATACGGGCCGAGCAGACCCTGTGGCAGCTCGCTGGAGATGTCGCCGACCTTCTTGCGCACCTGGTAGAAGGCATCAGCCACGTCCTTCGAATTCGTGTCGCCCTTGACTTGCAGGGTGATGATCGCGCTGCCGGCCCGCGTATAGGACTTCACCCAGTCGATATGCGGCGTTTCCTGCAGCTTGCGCTCGATCTTGTTGACGACTTGGTCTTCCATCTCCTGGATGGAAGCGCCCGGCCAGATCGCCTGCACGACCATGACGCGGAAGGTGAATTCCGGATCCTCGCGCTGGCCCATGCGCATCAGGCCGAACACGCCGGTGATGATGATCAGGCCGAAGAGGAAGCGGGCAATGCTCGGATGGCCGATCGCCCAGCGCGACAGATTGAAGGGCCGCTTTTCGGTGGTGATGGCGTCCATGGTTTTCTTCCCTTTTGCGACGCGATCAGCGGACCGTCTGGTCCGTGGCGGCCAGCGCCGACTGCTGGTCCGGCACCTTCACCTTCAGATTTTCGCTCATGAATTGCGTGCCGGCGGCAACGACGAGATCGCCGGTATCGAGACCCTCGGTCACGTGCACGCCGTCGCCGGTGAAATCGGCGACCTTGATATCGCGGCCATGCACGGTTGCTGTGTCGCGGTCGACGGTCCAAACCATCTGCTTGCCGTCCTTTTCAGCGAGTGCGCTGAGCGGGATCGAAACGTAGCTGTTGCCGTTGGTGATATCGGCCTCGATCGTCGCCGTCATTCCGAGAAGCACGCGCGGATCGTTCGGCAGGCTCACCCGAACGGCAAAGGTGCGCGACTGCTGGTCGGCACTGCCGGAGACTTCACGCACCTTGCCGTCGAGCACGAGCTTGTCGTCGGCCCAGAAGCTTGACTTGACCGTCTTGCCGGGCTTGAATTCGGCGATGTCGTTTTCCGGAACGGCGATCTGCACTTCCTTCTCGCCATCGACGGCAACGGTGACGACGGCGGCGCCGGCACCGACGACCTGGCCGATATCGGCATTGATTGCGGTCACGATGCCGTTCTGGCCTGCCTTGAGCTCGGTATAGCTTACCTGGTTCTTCGCCTGGTCGAGCGCGGAGCGCGCGGCATCGCGCTGCGAGATCGCCTGGTCATGGCTGAGCGCGGCCTGCTCGAGCTGCGACTTCGGTGCGACGCTTTTGTCGAACAGCTGCTCGGCGCGCTTGTTGGCGAGATCGGCAGTTTCGACGCCTCTTTCCGCCGCGGCGAGATTGGCTTCCGCCGTCTTGACCGCGAGCTGATAGTCCGTGGCGTCGACGCGGGCGAGAACGTCGCCTGGCGTCACCCGGTCACCAATATCGACCAGACGTTCGGTGATCTTGCCGCTGACCCGGAACCCGAGGTTCATCTCCGTGCGCGCCTTGACCGAACCGGAATAGTCGAGCTTCCGCGTGTCGCCGGCCCTGGCGATCTCGACGACCTTCACCGGCCGGATGACCTCTTTAACCTCGGCCTTCTCCTCCGTGCAGGCGGAAAGGCCGATGCCGAGAGCGCCGACGAGCACGAGGCCGGCGGCGGACGGCATGCGGTGGCTGAGGGTCTTGAGCGAAAACATCTTCCGCACTCCTGGATCGTTTTTGGGGATCGACGGCGGCTGCCGTCCGTTATTTCTTCAGCGCCCTGATCACATAATCGATCAGTTCGTCGACGCTCGCGCGGTTGGTTTTGGCAAGACATTGCGCCACCATCTGCGGGTGGCAGAGATTGATCGTCGCCGCGCCGAAGCAACGTGACGCGACAACCGGGTCCTGCTCGGCAAACTCACCGGCCGCGATCCCTTCTGCAATGATTTCGGCAATCAGATCATGGACGCGGTCGATATGTTTCTCGATGACGTGCCAGTCGCGTTCGATCGCGACGATGATCATCTCGTGCACCTTCATCTCGTCGAGCATCAGATCGAGCGTCAACTGATGCTGGGTCTTGACATAACGGCGCAGCCGCTCGCTGGCGCTGACCGGTTGGTGGCGGATGTCGTATGCGATCTGGTAAGCGGTCGCGAGCATGCGACCGCAGAGCGCCTGGTGGATCTCCACCTTTGAAGCGAAGAACCGATAGATATTGGCCGGCGACATGCCGAGATCGCGGGCTATGTCGGCCACCGTCGTCTTGCTGTAGCCATAGTGGCGAAAGAGCCGCTCGGCCGCATCGAGAATGCGCGTCACATTCTCCTGCCGGGTGACGTCGAGCGTATTTTCCGTGATTTCGTTCATGGTTTCTGGAATCCGAATTACGACTGACGATTTTTGAATTTCGTCAGTCGTAAAATATCAGCCGTCATCTGTCAAGATAGAAACGGGAATGGGGCGCGAACCGCTCCGCTATCAGAGCAGCGCGGCGCATTATCCATAACGAAGTTTCGAAAGGGTGACCACCAGCCCCGGGGAAATGGGAGAGTGCCGCGACTGTTGAGCGCGGCACCTCGTCGGTGGCAGAGGGATTAGGCGAGCTTGACGTCGAGCGTGATCGGAACGGCGGCGAGCGCCTTGGAAATCGGGCAGCCGGCCTTCGCCTTATTGGCGAGTTCGGTGAAGGTTGCCTCATCCGCACCCGGAATGCGGCCGGAAAGCGAAAGATGGATAGCAGTGACGGCGAAGCCACCCTCGACACTTTCGAGCGTCACCTTGGCCGAGGTTTCCATATGTTCGGCTGTGAAGCCGGCTTCACCGAGGATCAGCGACAGCGCCATGGTGAAGCAGCCGGCATGGGCGGCGCCGATCAATTCTTCCGGATTGGTGCCGGGAATGCCTTCGAAGCGGCTGGCAAAGCCGTAGGGATAGTCTGTCAGGGCACCGCTCTGAGTCGAGATCAAGCCCTTGCCGTCCTTGAGGCCGCCGCTCCAATGAGCCGAAGCCGTGCGATTGATCTGCATGCCGTCCTCCTTGTTTCGATGGTTTTCAGGAAGCGGCAGGGCGCCGCTCCATGCCTGCGGGAGATTGGATAGCCTCCCCGTGGGACAATATAATGCTCTATCCTGAGAAGACGACAGGCTCTTAAAAATCGGCGGACAAAGCCTTTCAGGCGGAATGCTGCAGCACACTGAGGCCGCCATCGATCGTCAGGCAGGTCGCGTTCATGAACGGGCACTCGTCGGAGATCATGAACACCGCCGCCATGGCGATCTCTTCCGGCGTTGCGATCCGCCCGCCGGGATGCAGCTTCATCGTCCCGGCTTTGGCGGCCTCCGGATCGGGGAAGCTGTTCCAGTAATCGATCACCTTCTGCGTCGAGACATAGCCCGGCGCCAGAGCGTTGACGCGGATATTGCGGGGCGCGTACTCCAGGCCCAGGGATTTCGTCATGCCGAGCAGCGCATGCTTCGCCAGCGGATAGGGAAACGTGTGCGGAATGATCGTGAAGGCGTGCGTGGAGGCGATGTTGAGGATGACGCCGCCGCCGCGCTCGATAAACCCCGGCAGCACCGCCTTGCAGCAATTCCAGGCTCCCTTGAGGTTGATGTCGAAGCAGCGGTTCCATTCGTCGTCGGTCGTCGCGAGCGGCTCGGCGAAAACATTGACGCCGGCATTGTTGACGAGCGCGTTCAGCGGACCGATCTCCTCATTCGCCTCGGCAACCACCCGCGTGATCGTTCCGGCATCGGTTATATCGGCTGGCAGATAACCGACGCGGGCGCCGATGCTCGCGAGATCCGTCGCCGCCCGAGCCAGCACCGCCGCATCACGGTCAACGAGATAGACGGCCGCATTTTCGCTGATGAATGCCTTCGCGATCGCAAGGCCGATACCTTGCGCAGCGCCCGTTATCAGGATGTTCTTGCCCTGTAGGCGGTTGCTCATCATCTTCCCTCCGGTTGAACCGGCAGCGCCGACAGCTCGATCGTAACCTTGCCGGAAAGAACCTCACCTGGCGAAAGCGGTATGAGGCCTCCGAGGTGAGGCAGGTGATGGCCATTCGGCAGATGGCTCATCGGTTCGAGGCAGAAGAAATCCGTGCGGTCGGTCCGCATATACAGCATGAACTGGCCGAGCGTGGCATCGGCTTCCAGCGCCGCCTGAATTGAAAGCTCCGGCCAGGCGATCGCCGCTCGCCCGTCCCATCCCTCGAAGGCATTGTTCATCCACAGCCGCGGCAGCGGCTTGCCGGAGCTGAAATCGAAATCGTCAGGGACCGGGCCGGGTTCTCCGGGCAGATGGTCGTGCCGCTCGCTCCAGAACCGGTCGGCGACAATCGTCAATCGCGTTTCCGGAGTCCTCACGAAGAAGGGATGCTGACCCAGGCCGAAGGGCAGATCCGCCTCACCGCGGTTCTCCACGGAGAGCGCCAGCGTCAAGCGATTGCCGGCCAGATGGACTTCCTGCCGGGCGAGATAGGCGTAGGGCGAAATGCCGTCGGCATCACGCGAAAAGCTGAACTGCATATGCTCGGGGCTCGATTCCTCCAGCTGCCAAAGACTGATCCAGCCATCGCCGTGCAGGTAGAGAGGATCGTGGCAATTTCGCTGGAAGGCATAGTCGCGTCCGCCGAAGGACATGGCGTTGCCTTCCACCCGGTTGCCGAACGGCACCATGGGAAAATTCGCGAATTTTCCGCCTGGGCCGCCGGCTGGAAGGAGAAAGGGCTTGCCCCGAAACGTTGCGGCGGTGACGGCAGCGCCCCGGCGGCTGATCCTGACTGAGAGGTCGCCGTGGCTCAGCCCAATTTCATCTCCGCCATGTCCGTTGTTCATCCACGTCGTCCCGCGGCTGAAGACCGCAAATTGTCGAGCAGCACCGCGATCAGCAGGATCAGCCCGCGCACGACATACTGATAGAATGCCTGGATATTGAGGAGATTCATAACGTTTTCGGCAATGCCCATGATCAGCACCCCGACGATGACGCCGCTCATCGCCGCCCGGCCGCCGGCGAGCGAAACCCCGCCGAGAACGCAGGCCGAAATCACCGAGAGCTCGAGCCCCGTTGCCGCGTTCGGCTGGCCGGAGGTGATGCGGGAGGCAAGCAGGATGCCGGCAATGCCGCAGACGAGACCCTGCAGCGCAAAGATCCAGACGCGCATGTTAACGACATTGACGCCCGCAAGCCGCGACGCCTCGGGATTGCCGCCGATCGCCAGCGTATTTTTGCCGAAGACGGTGCGGTTGAGGACGAAACCGAAGACGAAGAAGAGGATCAGCATGATCCAGATCGGTGTCGGCACGGTCAGGAAGCGCGACAGGGCAAGCTGATAGAAGGCTGGATCGTTGATGCCGACGGCACGGCCATCCGAGGCGATCAGCGCCAGCCCGCGCACGATCTGCATCGTCGCAAGCGTGGTAATCAGCGCATTGATGCGAAAGCGGGCGATGACGATCCCATTGACGAAGCCGACGACGGCGCCGCACAGCAGGGCGGCGAGCAATCCGAGCGGGATCGAGCCCGTCGCGTTCGAGACCATCACGGCGATCATGCCGGAGAAGGCGACGATCGATCCGACCGAAAGATCGAAATCGCGCGATGCCAGGCAGAACATCATCGTGCAGGCGACGATGCCGATCGTCACGACCGATTGCAGGAGCCCCAGCATGTTCCGCTCGGTCAGGAAGTTCGGAACGAAGAGCGAGACGATCACGAAGGCGGCGGCGAAAATCACCACCAGCCCCTGTTCGCCGAGAAGAGTTTTTTTCAAGGCATTCATTGTCCGTATTCCTGATCTTAAATGCTGCCGGCGGCATTCTTGTCGGGCAGTGCCGCCGTCAGGATGCTGCGCTCGTCGAAATCCGGCCGGGCGACATTGGCCGCCACCCTGCCCTGGCACATCACAATGATGCGATCGCAAATGCCCATCACTTCGGGCAACTCGCTTGATATCACCACGATCGCCACGCCGCCGGCCGCCAACTCATAAAGGATGTCGTAGATTTCCGACTTCGCCCCGACATCTATACCGCGGGTCGGCTCGTCGATGACGAGAACCTTGATGCCCTGCTCGGAGAGCCAGCGCCCGAGGATGACCTTCTGCTGATTGCCGCCCGAGAGGTTGACGATGTCCTGTCGGCGCGACGGCGTGCGCACCCGAAGCTTGGCAATGAACCGGTCTGCCTGTGCTGCCTCCGTCTTCGGCTTCAGGATGCCGAAGCGCGAAAAGTGGCGGCGTGAGGAAATCGCGATATTCTCTTCGATCGACCGACCTTGGACGATGCCGTCGAACTTGCGATCCTCGGGGCAGAGCACCATGCCGGCCTTGATCGCCACCTTCGGATTGTTGGGCGAGACGGCAACGCCGTCGATCGTGACCTCGCCCCTATGCCTGGCATCGGCGCCGTAAAGCAGCCGGGCCATCTCGCTGCGGCCAGCCCCGATCAGCCCGAAGAAGCCGAGAATTTCGCCCTGGCGCACGGAAAAGCTGATCGGAGTGTGCAGCCTCGGCCCGGATAGGCCCTTGACCTCCAGCCTGTTGTCGCCGAGCGCGCGTTCGCGCCATCCCCAGACATTGCTGATCTCGCGCCCCACCATTTCCGAAATGATCTGTTCGCGCGTCGTCTCCGCGATTTTCGGGTGATGGGCGGCAAGCTTGCCGTCGCGCAGCACCGTCAGGCTGTCGCAGAGTCGAAAAATCTCATCGAGACGATGCGAGACATAAAGGATGACCGCTCCCCTCGCCTTCAGCCGGGCGATAAGCGAAAACAGGATTTCGCTTTCACGCGAGGAAAGCGAGGAGGTCGGCTCATCGAGCGCAATCACCCGCGCGTCGAGCATGACGGCCTTGGCGATCTCGATCATCTGACGCGCGCCGATCGACAGCGAGCTGACCTTGGTCGAAGGATCGACGTCGATGCCGATCTCCTCGAGCTTCGCGCGTACCGTTTCTATCAGCGTCTTCAAATGGATGATGCCGCCCTTGGCCGGAAAGCGTCCGAGCCAGAGGTTTTCGGCAACCGTCAACTCCGGAACGAGCTGCAGTTCCTGGTGGATGACGACGATCCCGGCATGGAAGGCGTCGCGCACCGAGGTGTATTTCTGCTCTTCGCCATCGATGAAGATGTTACCGCCATCGGCGGCCTGATCGCCGGAAAGCACGCGGATCAGCGTTGATTTGCCGGCACCGTTTTCGCCCATAAGACCGTGAACAACGCCCTTCTCGACGGTGAAGGAAACATTGGCCAGCGCCTGCACGCCGGGATAACCTTTGGAGACATTGTTGAATTCGAGGAAAGCCATCGCCGCTCCGCCGGGTAGGATCCGGCAGCACGTTCAACGGCCACCGGATTTTCATCATCCGGAGATGATCACTCGATGCCAAGATCCTTGCGGACCGTCTCGTAATCGCCGCGCAGCGCCAGCGAACCGGAGGTCAGCGTCAGCTTTTCCGGCTCCTTGCCGTTGGCGATCCAGTCGTACATGTTGAGCGCCGTTTCATAGCCATGGCGCTTCGGCGAGATGATGACGGTGCCGAAGAAGCCCGTCGCGGCCGGCTTCTTGAATTCGTTGATCGCCGATTCCGCCCCGCCGATGCCGACGCCGATGATGTTGGTCGCCGGAATGCCGACGGATTCGGAGGCACGGACGGCGCCGAGGACGGCTTCGTCGTTGAGGCCGAAAGCGACCCAGTATTTCACGTCGGCATGTTTGTTGAGAACCGTGGTCGCGGCATTGAGCGCCGCTTCCGTATCGGTCTTCGCCTGCGGCGCATCATAAATGTTCTCGGCCGGGAAGCCGGCGGACTTCAGCACCGAAATCGCACCTTCGACGCGGTCGACGGCGGTCGGCAGTTGATCGTAGGAAATGCGGATCGCGCCGACATTCTTCATGTCCCAGCCACGCTTCTTGATTTCGTCGACGATGGCCTGTCCGACGGTCTCGCCGATCTTGGCGGCCGAAATGCCCATGTGCGGCACGTCTTCCAGCGGCTTGCCGGCGGCGCTGACGAGGCGGTCGTCGACCGTCATCAGCTTCAGCTGGTTGGCTTCCGCCTTAGCGACGATGCCGGGACCGAGCTTGACGTCGGGCGTGCAGATGATGAAACCCTGTGCGCCCTGCGCGCCGAGATTGTCGATCGCCGACTGAACCTTCTCGCCGTCTTCAGCGCCGATCTTGACGACCGTGAAGCCTTTTTCCTTGGCGGCCTGGTCGGCGAATTTCCATTCGTCCTGAAACCAGGGCTCTTCCGGCTGCTTGACGATGAAACCGATCTTGACGTCTGCGGAAAATGCCGAGCCGGCTGTCAGAATGGCGAAAGTGCCAGCCAGAATAGCTGCTTTGAACAAGCGCATGTCTCTCTCCCTAAACTTCGAAATCGAGCAACTGCCTCCCAGGCAGCGTCTAATGAGTTATGTTAAATCATCATACCAGTCAATTGCCAATGTATGATGATTGGAATAATAGGATAGTGACGGGAGCCGGATGGAACGTCGCAAACTGGATCGAATTCGGATAATCAGGTTCGGTTGCAGTCCGGGAGAGAGCGTGGAGAGGTGAAGTTGGAATCGACTGAGGAACAGGGCCGAACGGAAAGCTCCCGCAGCGAACGCCGACCGCGGGTACGCCGCAACGTGACGGCAGCGATCGCTCAGCACATCTGCGCGGACCGCTATCCCTCTGGCTCACCGTTGCCCCGCGAGAACGACCTTTGCGAACTCTACGGCGTCAGCCGCACGGTGATCCGCGAATCATTGAAAGTCTTGGAATCAAAGGGGCTCGTACGCGGCAAGCCAAGGGTCGGAACGACCGTTTGCGATCGGGATGAATGGAACATCCTGGACGCCGAGGTGCTCGACTGGATGGGACCTTACATCAAGGACTTCGACCTTCTCGGCTGCATCCTCGAAGCCCGCCGCACCATTGAACCGGCGGCCGCTGAATATGCCGCCGAACGCGCCAGCGCCCAGGAGATCGCCGATCTCGACAAGGCCTGGCGGCAGATGCGCGACAGCGCTAGTGAACCGGAAAGCTTCACCGACGCCGACGTGATGTTCCATGCGGTGCTGCTCGCCGCCAGCCACAATCAGGTGTTTCGCCGCCTGTCCAGCGCCATCCATGCCGCGCTGAAATATGCGCTGCATGCTTCCAATATCGCCGTCGAAAACCGGGAAGATGCGGTGCTCGTTCACGGCGAGCTGGTAGAGGCATTGCGGATGCGAGACAAGGCCGGCGCCCGCGAATGCGCCAATCGCATGCTCGACCTTGCGGTCCGTGATCTTGCCGCCGCCGAGAAGGCGATCGGAAGGACGAAATGATCAATCGCGAACATCGCTGCCGACGCGCTGCGCCATCGAAAATCCGAGAAGAGACGAAGAGCCACGATGAAGATCACCAAACTCACCACTTATATCGTTCCGCCGCGCTGGCTGTTTCTGAAGGTCGAGACCGATGAGGGCATCGTCGGCTGGGGTGAACCGGTCGTCGAGGGCCGCGCGCTGACGGTCGAGGCCGCCGTCCACGAATTGGAAGATTACCTGATCGGCAAGGACCCCTTCCTGATCGAGGATCATTGGACCGTGATGTATCGCGGCGGTTTCTATCGCGGCGGCGCTGCCCATATGAGCGCGATCTCGGGCATCGACCAGGCGCTCTGGGACATCAAGGGCAAGGCCCTCGGCCAGCCGATCCATTCCCTGCTCGGCGGCCAGTTGCGCGACCGCATCAAGGTTTATTCCTGGATCGGCGGCGACCGTCCCTCTGACGTCGCCAACAATGCCAGGGATGTGGTCGCGCGCGGCTTCAAGGCGATCAAGCTCAACGGCTGCGAGGAAATGCAGATCGTCGACACCAACGAGAAAGTGGAAAGGGCGGTCGAGACTATCGCCGCCATCCGTGAGGCGATCGGCCCGCATATCGGCATCGGTGTCGATTTCCACGGCCGCGTGCACAAGCCGATGGCCAAGGTTCTCGCCAAGGAACTCGAGCCCTACAAGTTGATGTTCATTGAGGAACCGGTGCTTTCCGAAAACAAGGAAGCGCTGCGCGACATCGTCAATCATAGCTCGACACCGATCGCGCTTGGTGAGCGGCTCTATTCGCGCTGGGATTTCAAGCAGGTCCTTTCGGACGGCTATGTCGACATCATCCAGCCGGATCTTTCTCACGCCGGCGGCATCACCGAATGCCGCAAGATAGCGGCGATGGCCGAAGCCTATGACGTGGCCTTGGCGCCGCATTGCCCGCTTGGCCCGATCGCGCTCGCTGCCTGCCTTCAGGTCGATGCCGTCAGCTACAATGCCTTCATCCAGGAACAGAGCCTCGGCATCCATTACAACACCGGCAACGATATCCTGGACTACATCTCCAACAAGGAGGTGTTCCAATATGCCGATGGTTTCGTTTCGATCCCGCAGGGGCCGGGCCTCGGCATCGAGGTCGACGAGGCCTATGTCATCGAGCGCGCCAAGGAAGGCCATCGCTGGCGCAACCCGATCTGGCGGCACGCCGACGGCAGTTTTGCCGAGTGGTGAGAGCATGGAGGGTCGCGCAAGCGGCCCTTTTTCATTCGCAGTGTAGGATATCAACCATCTCCTGCGTCATAATGGAAGCTCAAGAGGAGGTTTCCCATGGCCAAAGCAATCGCAATCATCGTCGCCCGCATCATCTTCAGTTTCATCTTCTTCATGGCCGCCGGCTTCAAATTCGCTGATATCGGAGCCACGGCAAGCTACATTGCTGCCGCCGGCTTCCCAATGGCGACCTTCCTCACCTGGGTCGCAGCCTTGTTCGAGATCGCTTTGGCCCTTGCCTTCATATCCGGCACCTTTTTCACCGAGGCGAGCCTGCTGGCAGGCATCTACGTGATTTTCCTTGCCTTCGCCTTCCACGGACCGTCCCATTGGCAACAGAACCAGGCCGAATTCGGTTTCTTCGTCGATCACTTCACCTTTCTTGCCGGCTTGCTCTTCGCCGCCGTCCACGGGCCGGAGAGATGGGCCTTGCGGCAAACCCTATTTAGATAGTGCGGCCGTCTGCTGCTTCCGGAACCAATAGTCGCGGCGAACATTGGCTATCGGCAGACGTTCAAGGAGGCCGACCATGGAGCTTGAGGGAAAGATCGCATTGGTGACGGGCGCCGGTTCCGGTATCGGCAAAGCGGCCGCGTTAAGGCTCGCTGCCGAGGGAGCAAGGATTGCAGCACTGAGCCGCACCGCCGACGAAGTCGAAAAGACCTGCGCCGAGATCAACGCCGCCGGCGGTCAGTCGATCGCCTTGACGGCCGATACCAGCGACGAAGCGCACATGCGAACCGCAGTGAAGAAGCTGACGGACACCTTCGGCGGCCTCGACATCGTCATAGCCAATGCCGGGATCAACGGGGTTTGGGCGCCGATCGACGATTTGAAACCGGATGAATGGGACAAGACCATCGCCGTCAATCTGCGCGGCACCTATCTGACCCTGCATCTGACGGTGCCCCTTCTGAAGCGCCGCGGCGGTTCGATCGTCGTCGTCTCCTCGATCAACGGCACCCGTACCTTCACGACGCCGGGCGCCACCGCCTACACCGCCACCAAGGCAGGTCAGGTCGCCATGGTCCAGCAGCTTGCCCTTGAGCTTGGCCGCCACGGCATCCGTGTCAATGCCGTCTGCCCCGGCGAGATCGAGACCAATATCAGCGCCAATACCGATAGCCGCCATCGCGAGGAGACCGAGGTTCCGGTGATCTGGCCGCAGGGCGACATCCCGATCGCCGGCGGAAAGGCGGGCAAGAGCGAGGACGTTGCCGAAACCATCCTCTTCCTTGCCTCCGACCGCGCCAGGCACATCACCGGTACACCGATTTGGATCGACGGCGGCCAGGGCCTGTTAAGGTAAGCTTGAAGGGTTCGCGGATATCAACCGTTCAGCCGAGCGCTGTCGAGCGTGTAGAGTTCCTGTGCGCGCTGCACGCCGCGAAGCGCATAGCGCCCGACGCAGGCAAGCGCGGTCCGCTCTTCCGCTGGTATGGCGGCGGCGAAATCCGAGGAGATCAGCAGGTTGAGGTCGACCGAACGACACATCGAGGCAATCCTACTGACCTCGTTGACGGCGGGGCCGATGACGGTGAAGTCCAACCGGTCCTGGCTGCCGATATTGCCGTAGAAGACGTCGCCGATATGCAGGCCGATATAGACGTCCGTCGTCGCCCGCCCGTCGGCCGCGCGCGCCGCGTTCAACTTGACGAGCTTTTCCCGCAGCAGCGATTCGGCCCTGAGCGCCGCCTGGCAGGTCTCGGCTGGCACCTCCCCCTTGAAGATGGCGAGCACGCCGTCGCCGATCAGCTTCAGCACATTTCCGCCGGCCTCGTGAATCGCCGAGATGGCCACCTCGCTGTAATCGTTGAGCAGCGGGATGATTTCCTCAGGCGGCACGCGGTCGGAAATCTTGGTGTAGTTCAACAGATCGGAAAACCACAGCGCCGCCGAGATCCGTTCCGATTTGCCGCGGCTGATCTTGCCTTCCATCACCTGGCGCGCCGCATCCTCCCCGAGATAGACTTCTGCGATGGTGCGGGCGATGCGCCCGAGCGCAATGCACTTGATCGCCAGTCCGAGGACCGGCACCAGCTTGCGCAGGACGGCGAGGTCGTGATCGGAAAAACCCTCGGGATGTTTGGTTGCGAAATGCGAGAAGAAGCAATCCATCTCGCCGATCGTGCCGGCTTCGCTGAAACGATGCATCATCGCCACGAAATCCGTGTGGCCGGCTTCGGCGATCTTGTCGAGCATGGTGAAATCGATCGGATCGCCGAAGCCCAGGCGTCGGCGTAGCTCCCGCTCGTTACGCGACCAAAGATGGTAGAAGGCCGAGCGCTGCCAATTCGCCGCCGCTTCACCCGAACTCGTCGGGCCATATTCGAATTCGGTTTCGATCTCCTCCACGCTGTCCCAGCGGAAGGCGCGGCCTTCATGCACGGGGTGCAGCGTGTCCATCAGCGCCATGCCGCGGTCGAGCGGCAGCCCGGCATCCCGGCAGGCCGCACAGAAACCGGTCATGAGCTCGGCTTCCGAAACGCCCTTCAGTCCCTGCTCCGTAACCCAGGCCGCAATCGTGCTAACGTCGCTGTAATCCATGCCGCTCACCTTCGCTCCTGCCCAAGCTGTAGCCCGAATCCGGCCTCGAAGGAAAGTCAATCGGCTCAATCGCCCGCAGGCATATTGTAAGGCGTGACGATTTCGACGGAGGAAAGCGAGGCCGGAACGACTCGCCCCGGTGCAGTGGCGCGGCTTATGATTGCCCTGAAGGCCGAACGCGCATCGGTTCTGAGATCATGATGCAGCACGAAGTCGATGCGACGCGCGGCAAGCAGGGCTCGGTTGTCGGCATCGAGATCGTGGGCGACGAAGACGCGGACGGGACGGCTGGCCACATCGAAGGCTGCCAGCACCGCGCGGTTGCCGCCGCCGATCGAATAGACCGCATTGATGGCGGGATCGGTCGCCAGCGCTGCCGACGCAAGTGTTCCCGTCGCCCTATCGCTGCCGTGCCCTTCGCTGATCTCAGTGATGCTGATGTCCGGATAATGGGCGCGGATGATGCGGCGAAAACCGATTTCACGCTCCTCCTCCCCGCGGAACCGCCCGCTCGACAGTGTCACCAGCACATTGCCGCCGTCACCTCCGAGGAATTCCCCGATCAGATAGGCGGCGGTCTCTCCCGCGGCCCGGTTGTCGGCGCCCGCATAGGCAATGCGGGCCGAATTCGGCAGATCAGTCACCAGCGTCACCACGGGGATGCCGGCTGCATCCGCCCGCGCGACCGCGGCAGCAACCTCGGCGACGTCAGGCGCCTTGAGCACGATGCCGTGCGTGCCGCGCAGCCGGATGCGATCGAGAAGCTGCACCAGCTCGGCCGGCTTCATCACTTCGGCAAAGTGGAAGCGGCAGCGGAAGACGCCGGGCAGGAAGGCCGCCATTTCGGCCTCGAAGGCGGCACGCACCGCATCGCTGAAACGCTGAGGCGTCTCCATAACGATATCGATCGCCAGCATGCGCCCGCTGCCCATCGCCCCTGCCTGCTGTTTTTCCAGCTCCGCGATCGCCGCCTTCACCCTCGTTTCCGTCTGCTGACGCACACCAGGCCGTTCAGCACGCGGTCGACGGTCGCGGTGCTCAAGCCGGCCTGGAAGGCAATGTCCTTGACGAGAAAGAGATGGGCCACGGAATCTGCCTGATGGTTTTTTGATGGGTTTCTGATCTATATCACCTGGCAGGGCGGGGTATAGTGACTTCATCAAAAAGAGGAGGAGCTATCATGAAAACCGACAATTTGCAGAAACTGCGCGCCGACCGTGTCTGGCTCAGCGAAGACGCCTGCGACCTCGACGATTTTCGCCGTCTTGCGCAAAAGACGACTGCCCTTGCCGATTACCCGACAGCTTCCGCAGTCGAGAAGAACGTTCTGATCTATGACAGCCGCAAGGTAACGGCGGCGGCAACCGGCGAAGGCAAACGCCTCGTGCTGGCCGAAATCTGCGAAGCTTTCGGCGAAGGCCCAGGCGTCGTCGTTTTCAAGCATGCTTACCAAGACACCGGCATCATCGACCGCGCCAGCGCGATTTTCGACGCCATTATCGAGGAACAGCACCGCACCTCGACGGGCGGCGGCGATCACTTCGCCAAGCCCGGCGCCAATGACCGCATCTGGAATTCGCTGGAAAAACACTGCCTTGCCGATCCGGAAAATTTCGCCGAATATTACGCCAACGTCATTATCGCGCTCGCAAGCGAAGCCTGGCTCGGCCCGAGCTACCAGATGACGGCGCAGGTCAACCGCGTTAATCCGGGCGGTGCGGCGCAGTCCGCCCATCGTGACTATCATCTCGGCTTCCAGTCCTCTGCGGTGATCGAGCAGTTTCCGGCGCATGTGCACCGTCTCTCGCCTGTGTTGACGCTGCAGGGCGCAGTCGCCCATTGCGACATGCCCCTCGAAAGCGGCCCGACACTCTTCCTGCCGCACAGCCAGACCTATGTGCCGGGTTATCTGGCGCTGAAGCGCCAGGAGTTCCGGGATTATTTTGAGGCCAATCACGTCCAGCTGCCGCTCGAAAAGGGCGACGTCGTCTTCTTCAATCCCGCCCTCTTCCACGCCGCCGGTACCAACCGCTCGGCCGATATCAAGCGTGTCGCCAATCTCTTGCAAGTTTCCTCCGCCTTCGGACGGGCGATGGAGACCGTCAATCGCGAGAGAATGAGCGCCAGGCTCTTCCCCGCGTTGAAGGCCTTGCAGGGCAAGCTCTCACCCGATGAAATCGCCAACGCTGTCGCCGCCTGCGCCGAAGGCTACTCCTTCCCGACCAATCTCGACCGTGACCCGCCGCTCGGCGGCCTGGCGCCGAAGACGCAGGCGCAGCTGATGCACGAGGCGTTGCGGGAAGGCTGGAGCGATGAAGCCTTTACGGCAGCGCTTGCGGAACAGGCGAGGAAGAAATTGAGCTGAACGTTGAGATTGGAGCCCCCTCATCCGCCCGCCTGCACCTTCTCCCCGAGGGGGAAGAGACTTGCCGCGACGTCTCGATTCCCCCTTCTACCCAGCGGGGAGCAGGTGCCCGTGTGGCGGATGAGGGCCCCCTACCCGCAATGCCATAACTCCCTCCCGCACGCGGGAGGCCATTTGCATATCATCACCAGGGAGGAACCACATGAGCACCGACCACTGCCGCCTTGACGGCAAGATCGCCATCGTCACAGGCGGCACACAAGGATTGGGGGCCACCATTGCCCGCCTCTTCGCCGAACGCGGCGCCCAAGGCATCGTCATCTGCGGCCGCAACGAAGCCAAGGGGAATACGAAAGCCGCGGAGATTTCAGCCGCGACCGGTGTGAAGGTCGTCTACGTCAGGGCCGACCTCGCCAAGGTCGAGGACGCGCAAAATGTCGTGCGGGCCTGCGATGAGGCCTTCTGTCGCGTCGACGCGCTGGTCAATGCCGCCGCCATCACCGATCGCGGCACCATCCTCGACACCAGTCCTGAGCTCTTCGATGCTATGTTCGCGGTCAACGTGCGCGCACCGTTCTTCCTGATGCAGGAGACGGTGAAGGTCATGCGCCGCGAAAAGACAGAGGGAACGATCGTCAACATCGGCTCGATGTCGGCCAAAGCCGGCCAGCCCTTCATCGCCGCCTATTGCGCCTCCAAGGGGGCGCTGGAGACGCTGACGAAGAACACCGCCTATGCGCTTTTGCGCAACCGCATCCGCGTCAACGGCCTCAATATCGGCTGGATGGCGTCGGAAGGCGAGGACCGCATCCAGCGGGAATATCACGGCGCACCCTCCGACTGGCTGGAAAAGGCGGCGGCGAACCAGCCCTTCGGCCGCCTCGTCGATCCGCATGAGGTGGCACGCGCCTGCGCCTACCTGTCATCGGCGGAATCGGGCCTGATGACCGGCTCGGTCATCTGTTTCGATCAATCGATCTGGGGGGCTTACGACGGCTCGCCTCATCCGGTCGCCGCTCTCTGAGAAAATCCGAGCTTACATTTCCGGTTGCCGGGCTCTGGCAGCTGGGAGGATTTATCGCTAGGAGAAGGACGACAGCATTCAGGGAGGAACTGGCATGGCTGACAATCCGCTTTATGAGACCCGCGATGAACGTTTCGGCGCTCTGGTTGTCGGCACCGCCGCCCTCGATGAGCTTTATTCCGGCTGCCGCTGGACAGAGGGTCCGGTCTGGTTTTCCGACCTGAACTGCCTTCTCTGGAGCGATATCCCGAACGAACGCATGATGCGCTGGACTCCGGATGGGACGGTCTCCGTCTTCCGCTCGCCCTCAAATTATGTCAACGGCAATACGCGCGACAGGCAGGGCCGGCTGGTCTCCTGCGAACATGGCGGCCGCCGCGTCACCCGCACCGAACCGAACGGCAGCATCACCGTTCTCGCCGACAGCTACAAGGGCAAGAGATTAAATTCGCCGAACGACGTTGTCGTCCATTCGGACGGCGGGATCTGGTTCACCGATCCGACATACGGCATCCTCTCGGACTACGAGGGCCATAAGTCCGAGCCCGAGCAGCCGACCCGTAACGTCTACCGGATCGACCCCGCAAGCGGCGCAATCGACGCCGTCGTCGAGGATTTCATCCAGCCGAACGGCCTTGCCTTCTCGCCCGATGAAACGAAACTCTACATTGCCGATTCCGGTTCGGGCAAACACGAAGTGCCTTGCCATATCCGGGTTTTCGATGTCGTCGACGGCAGAAAGCTTGCCAACAGCCGCTATTTCTGCAGCCTCGATGCCGGCCACCCCGACGGCTTTCGTTTCGATGTCAGCGGCAATCTCTGGACGAGCGCGGGTGACGGTGTGCATTGCTTCTCACCCGACGGCACGCTGCTCGGCAAGATCAAAGTGCCGCAAACAGTGTCCAATCTCACCTTCGGCGGCCCCAAGAAGAACCGGCTCTTCATCACCGCGACCCGTTCGGTCTATTCGATCTATACCAAGACGAACGGCGCACAATATCCGTAACCTTTGGAAGCACGGCGTGGGCTCGACAGACACGCCTGACAAGATCGCCATCGCCGGACAGGACGGCGTTGCTCCCGGCGCGTCATCTGCAAGGAGCAGCAGCGGTTCTGGATGACGACCCGCACGAAAAAAGCTAAAGCCCATCGCATGAATCAGATTTGATGCGACGCGCTGGAGCGCTCGCACCTCATTGCATCAAGGAGGAATACCCGATGATCCGATTTTCACGCACCAAGGGGCGCCGCACGGCTCCTGATGCCACGACCGGGAGAACCTGAGATGCGTTCCGTCGTTTCCTTCAACGAGGGCTGGAGTTTCCACGAGGGCTTCGGCCAACGCCTGCTCGAAAACTTCGATGCCGCCAAGCCGGTCAGCCTGCCCCACACCGCCGTCGAACTGCCCTTCAACTATTTCGATGAGAAGAGCTATCAGCGCGCCTTCACTTATCAGAAGGTGCTGCGCTGGCTGCCGGAATTCGAGGGTCGCGAAGTCTCCCTCGTCTTCGACGCGGCCATGGCCGACAGCGTCGTCTATCTGAACGGCGAAGAGATCACCGCCCACAAGGACGGCTATACACCCTTCGAGGCCCGCCTCACCGGCAAGCTCCTCAAGGGCGAGAACCTCGTGACCGTCAAGATCGACGGCAGCGAAAACCCTGCGATCCCGCCCTTCGGCGGCCGCATCGATTATCTGACCTATGCCGGCATCTACCGCGACGTCTGGCTGAAGGTCACCGACCCGGTTTCGATCCGTAATCTCAAGATCGAAACGGCTGACGTTCTCGCCCCTCATAAGTCGGCAAGCATCCGCGTCGATCTCGCCAACCCCGAGGGCCGCAGCTTCTCGGCGACTCTCACCGCCGCGCTGAAACAGGCCGACGGCACGGTGATCGCCACCGCAGCCACTGAAACGATCGGCAATCGCACGACGCTTTCCTTGGGCGGCCTCACCGGCATTACCCTCTGGGACATTACCAACCCAACGCTCTATGAGGTCACGGTCGAACTCAGGACCGAGCACGGCTCCGACCGCCTCTCCACCCGGTTCGGCTTCCGCACCGCCGAATTCACGCCGGAAGGTTTCCTCTTGAATGGCAAGCCGCTGAAGCTGCGCGGCCTCAACCGTCACCAGGCCTTCCCCTATGTCGGCTATGCCGCCGGCCGCTCCGCCCAGGAGCGCGACGCCGACATCATGAAGAGCGTGCTGAAGTGCAACATCGTCCGCACCTCGCATTACCCGCAGTCGAAATGGTTCCTCGACCGTTGCGATGCGATCGGCTTGCTGGTCTTCGAGGAGATCCCCGGCTGGCAGCATATCGGCGATGCCGACTGGCAGAAGGAATCGATCGAGAACGTCCGCCGCATGATCGAGCGCGACTGGAACCATCCCTCGATCATCATCTGGGGCGTGCGCATCAACGAGTCGCAGGATAGTCACGATTTCTACGCCGAGACCAATCGGCTGGCCCGCGAACTCGACAGCACCCGCCAGACCGGCGGCGTGCGTTACATCACCGAAAGCGAGCTGCTCGAAGACGTCTACACGATGAACGACTTCATCCTCGGCAACGAGGAACTGCCGGGCGCCAACCGCCCGCGCACCGTCCTGCGCGGTCAGCAGGAAAACACCGGGCTATCCCGCAAGGTGCCGTACCTCATCACCGAGTTCAACGGCCACATGCACCCGACGAAGATCTACGATCAAGAACAGCGTCAAGCCGAGCATGTGCGCCGTCACCTCGAGGTTCTGAACGCCGCCTATGGCGATCCGGATATCTCGGGCGCCATCGGCTGGTGCATGTTCGATTACAACACCCACAAGGATTTCGGCTCCGGCGACCGCGTCTGCTATCACGGGGTGATGGACATGTTCCGAGAACCAAAATTCGCGGCCTATGCCTATATCAGCCAGTGCGAGCCTTCCGAGGAAATCGTCATGAAGCCGGTGACCTTCTGGGCGCGCGGCGAGCGCAATATCGGCGGGGTGCTGCCGCTGATCATCCTGACCAATTGCGACGAGGTGGAACTGCAATATGGCGCGCTCAGCAAGCGCGTCGGCCCGGACCGCGAGAATTATCCGCATCTGCCGCATCCGCCTGTTGTACTCGATCATCGGCACTTCACCGCCGATGAGCTCGGCACCTGGGGCCTGGAATGGATCGACGGTGCCCTCACCGGCTTTATCGCCGGCGAAGCGGTGGTCAGCCTGAACCTGGCAGCCGATCCCTTGCCGACGACATTGGAAATGGTCGCCGACAGCTCGACGCTGAAGACTCGCGAACGCGACAGCACCCGCGTCATCATCCGCGCCCTCGACCAGTGCGGTCAGCGCCTGCCTTTCATGAACGACAGCATTTCGCTGAAGGTGCATGGACCCGCAAGGATCGTCGGTCCGACCAATGTGCCGCTGCAGGGCGGCACATCAGGCTTCTGGCTGGAAGCGACGGGGCTGGTGGGAGAAATTACCGTCGAAGCGGTTTCCTCGCGCTTCGCGCCGGTGACCCTCAACGTAACGGCCGTCGCCTAAGTCCGAAAATCGAAATCGATTTTCTGAGAGTATAGAGCGCCGCGCGTCTTATCGGACGCGTGTCGCGCCACTTACGAAATCCTGGCCTGTGTTTCCGGATCGAAGAACACCGCCTTGTCGAGATTGAAGGCGAGGCGAGTGTTCTGGCCTGGGGCGATGCCGGCATCGGCCCGCAGGCGGGCGACGACTTCCTTGCCGCCGAGCTTGGTGACGGCGAAGGTGTCGGAGCCGGCGGGTTCGACGACCTCGATCAGGCAGTCGCCTTCGGTGAGCGAGCGGGCATTGCGGTCGGCGCCGTCGGGGTCGGTCAGCGCTTCCGGGCGGATGCCGAAGATCACCTGGCGGCCGGCATAGGAGGAAAGGCCGTTGCCGGTTGTCGTGACGGGCAGCCTGAGCGGGGCGGCATTCGGCCGCTCGAGCGACACCGCCAGGCCGCCGGCGCCGTTCTCGACCGAGGCCTTGACCAGGTTCATGGCGGGCGAGCCCATGAAGTCGGCGACGAAGATGTTGGCGGGATTGTTGTAGATCTCGGCCGGGGTGCCGAACTGCTGGACGATGCCGTCCTTCATCACGGCGATCTTGGTCGCCAGCGTCATCGCCTCGATCTGGTCGTGGGTGACGTAGACGATGGTCTTGCCGGTCGCCTGATGCAGCCGCTTGATCTCGATGCGCATGTCGACGCGCAGCTTGGCGTCGAGATTGGAGAGCGGCTCGTCGAACAGGAAGAGCTTGGGATCGCGCACCAGCGCCCGGCCCATGGCGACGCGCTGGCGCTGGCCGCCGGACAGCTGGCTCGGCTTGCGGTCGAGCAGGTGACCGATCTGCAGCACCTTGGCGACCTTGTCGATCGCCTGCTTGCGCTCTTGCGGCGGCACACCGCGCATCTCCATGCCGAAGGCGATGTTGCCCGCTACCGTCATGTTCGGATAGAGCGCATAGGACTGGAACACCATGGCAATGTCGCGCTTGGAAGGATGCAGGCCGTTGACGGCGCGGCCGTCGATCCGGATGTCGCCCGAGGTGATCGTCTCCAGCCCGGCGATGGTGTTGAGCAGGGTCGACTTGCCGCAGCCGGACGGGCCGACCAGCACCAGGAAGCCGCCCTTTTCGAGTTCGAGGTCGATCCCCTTGAGGATGTCGACGGCGCCGAAGCGTTTTCTGAGACCGGAGATTTCCAGGAAGGCCATGACTTACCCTTTGACTGCGCCCGCCATCAGGCCACGCACGAAGTAGCGGCCGGCGAGGATATAGACGATGAGCGTCGGAACGGCCGCGATCATTGCCGCCGCCATGTTGACATTGTATTCGACCACCCCGGTCGAGGTGTTGACGACATTGTTGAGCGCCACCGTCATCGGCATGGAGTCGCCGGTGCCGGCGTAAGCCGAGGCAAACAGGAAGTCGTTCCAGATATTGGTGAACTGGTAGATCACCGTGACGACGATGATCGGCAGCGAGTTCGGCAGCATGATGCGGCGGAAGATCTGGAAGAAGCTGGCGCCGTCGACCTGGGCGGCGCGCACCAGCTCGGTCGGAAAGGCCTCGTAGAAATTGCGGAAGAACAGCGTGGTGAAGCCCAAGCCGTAGACGACATGGACGAAGACCAGATTGACCGTCGAATTGCCGAAGCCGAAGTTCCAGCCCGTCGCGTTCTGCAGGGTGACGCCGAAGCGGCCGAGCGAGCCGAGGATGGTGGCCATCGGCAAGAGCACCGACTGGAACGGGATGAAGCAGGCAAACAGCATCAGCCCGAACACCAGCGTATGGCCGGGGAAGCGCCATTTGGTCAGGATATAGCCGTTGAGCGCTCCCATGATGGTGGAGATCGCCACTGCCGGCACCACCATCTTGATCGAGTTCCAGAAGTAGCCCTTGATGCCGGCGCAGGTCAGCCCGACGCAGGCCTCGCCCCAGGCCTTGACCCAGGGATCGAAGGTCGGCGCCTCAGGCAGCGCCAGCATGTTGCCGCCCTGGATCTCGTCCATCGTCTTGAACGAGGTGGTGAGCATGACGAAGAGCGGCATCAGATAGAGGATGGCGAAGATCACCAGCAGGCCGTAGATGACGATGCGGCCGATTAAGCGGGCGCTGTTGCCACGCTCCACTCCTTCGGCGGCCGTTGCCGATGAGGAGGTGCCGATGGAAGAGCTGAGGCTGCTCATCGGGCCTTCTCCTTCAGTTCGGAATAGAGATAGGGCACGATGATCGCCGAGATGGTCATCAGCATGATGATGGCGCTGGCCGAGCCGACGGCCATCTCGTTGCGCTTGAAGGTATATTCATACATGAAGTTGGACGGCAGCCAGGCCGAGCCGCCCGGCCCGCCCGAGGTCAGCGCCACGACCAGGTCGTAGGACTTGATCGCCATATGGGCGAGCACGATGAAGGCGGAGAGAAAGATCGGCCGCAACAGCGGAATGACGATGCGGCGATAAAGCTGCAAGGGCGAGGCGCCGTCGATCTGCGCCGCCTTCATGATCTCGCCGTCGATGCCGCGAAGGCCGGCCAAAAACATCGCCATGACGAAGCCCGAGGCCTGCCAGACGCCGGCAATGACGACGGTGTAGATGACGAAGTCCTTGTTCTTGATCCAGTCGAAGTGGAAGCTCGTCCAGCCGAAGTGGTGCAGCGTCTGCTCCAGCCCGAGACCGGGATCGAGGAACCATTTCCAGGCCACGCCGGTGACGATGAAGGACAGCGCCATCGGATAGAGGAAGATCGGCCGCAATAGTCCCTCGCCGCGGATCTTCTGGTCGAGCAGGATGGCAAGCAGCAGGCCGAGCGCCAGGCAGATGCCGACATAGAGAAAGCCGAAGATCGCCATATTGGTGATCGAGGTGTACCAGGAGGATGGCGGGTCGCTCTCGAAGGTCCAGCGCCACAGCCGCTGATAGGCACGTGCGCCGGTCAGCTGATAGGAGGGGAAGGTCTTGGAATTGGTGAAGGACAGATAGGCCGTCCAGACGATGAAGCCGTAGACGAAGACGAGCGTGATGACGAAGCTCGGCGCCAGCACGATCTTCGGCAGCGCATCCTGCAGCCGGCCCCGCAGCGAGACCGGCGTCGCTTGTCGCGGCGTCAGAACCGGATCGGTGGTCGCAACTGTGCTCATGGAATGTTCTCCCTTCCCGCAGGATCGGCCTTGCCGATCGTCTCCGCCTGATCGTCGCGGAGCTGACGCCTCCCCGCGAGATCGCGCGGGGAAGCATATTCATCGACAGATCTCAGCGGGCGTCGTCGATCGCCTGGACGAGCTGGGTGACAGCTTCGTCCGAGCTCTTGATCTGGCCGTGGACGAACTTCGAGACGACGTCCTTATAGGCATTGGCGATCGCCGGAGGGGCGCCATAGCCCTGAGCGAGCGAACCGAACAGCGTGCCGCCCTCATTGGCGGCCTTCAGGTCGGCAATGCCCTTCTTGCCGCAAGCGTCGAAGTCGGTGTCGGGAACGTCGGTACGAGCCGGCACCGAGCCCTTGACGACGTTGAAGGCCGACTGGAAGCTCTTCGACAGCGTCGCCGTTGCCAGTGCCACCTGGGCGGCCTTGCGGTCGTCAGGAACGTTGAACATGCCGAACATGTCGGAGTTGTAGATGACGCTGCCTTCGGTGCCGGGGAAGCGGTAGCAGAGGAAGTCCTTGTCCGGGGTCTTCTTGGCGGCAACGAATTCGCCCTTGGCCCAGTCGCCCATCACCTGCACCAGCGCATCACCCTTGATGACCATGGCGGTCGCCAGGTTCCAGTCGCGGCCGGAGAAGTTCGGATCGACGTATTTGACGATCTTCGCCAGGTTGTCGAAGGACTTCTTCATCGTGTCCGACTTCAGCGCTTCCTCGTCGAGGTCGTTGAAGGCCTTCTTGTAGAACTCCGGCCCGCCGGTCGACAGCACGATCGAATCGAACATCGTCGCTTCCTGCCAGTTCTGGCCACCGAGCGCCAAGGGAATGACGCCGGCAGCCTTCGCCTTGTCGAGCAGCGCGATCAGGTCGTCGAAGGTCTTCGGCTGGCTGCCGCCGATCTTGTCCATGACAGCCTTGTTGATCCACAGCCAGTTGACCGAGTGGACGTTGACCGGGGCTGCGACCCACTTGCCGTCATAAACGGAGAACTTCTGCAGGGCTGCCGGCACCGACTTGTCCCAGCCTTCCTTCTTCGCCGTCTCGGTCAGGTCGCCCATGACGCCGGCCTGGGCATAATCGAGCACGGTATAGCCCAGCATCTGCGAGGCCGTCGGATAGGTACCGGCTGCCACCATCGCCTTCAGCGCCGTCATCGCCGCATCACCGCCGCCGCCGGCAACCGGCACGTCCTTCCAGGCAAACCCTTCCTTCGAGAGATCCTGCTTCAGAACGTTCAAAGCCGCTGCCTCGCCGCCTGACGTCCACCAGTGCAGCATCTGAACTTCCTTCACGTCGGCTGCCTGCGCCGCACCCAAACCAGCCAGCATCACGACAGCAACAGCTGCCGAGCTCACGAACTTGCGCATGAATTTCCTCCCGTTTGAAATCGGCGGCAGGACCCTCCCCGCCACCAGTGCGTCCCGCCATTGCAGCGGTCGGCATGAAGCCGCGCTCCTCCGCGCGGTTAACAATTTAAAACGTTATAAGCCTTGAGCCGTCAAGCCCTTTCTCGACTCCCGAGAAAAGTATGGCTATTTCCATAACGTGTTGAATTACAGTCAAATAATCCGAAAGGATAATGAGGCGTTAAAATTTAAAACGTTTTCATTGTCGGATTGCGCACCTGAGTCATCGTGTTATTGTATCGGCAATTCCAGCACGGAAAGCCAGAGTGACCGAATCGTCCCGGCCGCATCGCGGCGAAAATCTCGATCTCGCCCACAAGCGCGACAAGCCGACCTTGCGGACGATTGCCACGATCACCGGGCTGGCGGTGACGACGGTGTCACGGGCACTTTCCGACGCGCCACAAATTTCGCTCAAGACCCGCCAGCGGGTGCACCGCATCGCCCGCGAAATCGGCTACCTCCCGGATCGGGCGGCGCAGCGTCTCAAGACAGGCCGCACCAACGTCGTCGCCATCCTGCTTGATTCCCACGAGGAGGTGGTCGGCTTCAGCACCTCAATCATGTACGGCATTGCCAAGGCGCTGAAAGAGACGTCCTACCATCTCGTCGTCGCGCCGAACTTCCTGTCGACGACCAACGTCGAAGCCGCAGAATACATCATCCGCAACCACCTGGCCGATGGGCTGATCTTCACGCGGACCGAACCGCTCGATGCCCGCGTCCGCCTGCTGCTCGAAACCCGCTTTCCCTTCATCTGTCACGGCCGCACGGAATTTTCGACGCCGCATCCCTATGTCGATTACGACAATTTCACCTTCGCCTATGAGGCGACACGCCGGCTGATCGCCAAGGGCCGCACAAAGGTGGCGGTGATCCTGCCGCCGAAACGGCTGACCTTCTGCCAGCATATCCTACACGGTTTCATGACGGCGGTGCGCGAGGCCGGCATCGCTTACGAGATACCCGAGACGGTCGATCTCGATACGCCGGCGGATGTGTTGCGCGATTTTGTGCGCGCCCGCGCAGCCGCACCGGATGCGCCCAATAGCTTCATCTGTCCCGGCGAAGTCTCAGCGCTTGCCGTCATCAGCGGCATGAGCGATGCCGGCCGCACTCTCGCCGCCGACTATGATATCGTCGCCAAGGAGACATCCCGCCTTCTCACCCAATTGCAGCCGAAGGTCGACACGATCCATGAGGACCTGACGGCGGCGGGAGAGGATCTCGGCCGCATGCTGCTGCAGCGTATCAACAATCCCGACGCACAGGATCTGCACCTCCTGCTGCCGCCGCAGATCAACTTTCCGATCGGTTAGCCCGCCGGATCGAAGGGCGGTCATATTAAAACTGTTTTCATGGCGCGTGATTTGACTTAAAAGCACCGCGTAATCCGGTCGCAGCCCACCCGGTCAAAACAAGGGAATCCAAAATATGAAAACTATCGTCGTCTGCTCCGGCGGACTCGACTCCGTTTCGCTTGCCCACAGAACGGCATCGGAAGAGCAGCTTATCGGTCTCGTCTCCTTCGATTACGGCCAGCGGCATCGCAAGGAACTCGACTTCGCCGCCAAATGCGCCGCGCGCCTTGCGGTCCCTCATCATATCATCGACATCGCTGCTATCGGCGGCCATCTCAGCGGATCGGCCCTGACCGACAATGTTGAGGTTCCGGACGGCCACTATGCGGAGGAGACCATGAAGGCCACCGTGGTGCCCAACCGCAACGCCATCATGCTGGCAATCGCCTTCGGCTTGGCGGCCGCCCAGAAAGCCGATGCCGTTGCCGTCGCCGTGCATGGCGGCGATCACTTCATCTACCCGGACTGTCGCCCGGGTTTCATCGATGCCTTCCAGCGCATGCAGAACGAAGCGCTGGACGGTTACGCCAGCGTCAAGCTGCTCGCGCCTTATGTCGAGGTCTCCAAAGCGGCGATCGTGGCCGACGGCACAAGACATGGCACGCCCTTCGCGGAAACCTGGTCCTGCTATAAAGGTGGCAGCCTTCATTGCGGGCGCTGCGGAACCTGCGTCGAACGCCGCGAAGCCTTCCACCTAGCCGGTGTGTCCGATCCGACGGAATATGAAGATCGGGATTTCTGGAAGGCGGCGGCATCGCAATACTCGGCAGCGGAGGTGCGTTGATGTACCGCATCACAAAGGAGTTTCACCTCTCCGCCTCGCATCAGCTGGATCATCTGCCGGCCGACCATCAATGCGCCCGGCTGCACGGCCACAACTACGTCGTGGTGGTCGAGCTCTCCGCCGAAAACCTAAACGATGACGGCTTCGTTCGCGACTATCATGACCTCGCGCCGCTCAAGCGCTATATCGACGAATCCCTCGATCATCGCCACCTGAACGAGGTCTTCGGCCATTCGAAAGTGACCTCGGAATTCCTCGCCAAGCACTTTTACGACTGGTGCAGAGAGCGCTTTCCGGAGACCTCTTCCGTCCGGGTCAGCGAGACGCCGAAGACCTGGGCGGAGTACCGACCATGAGCGTCGAGACCATTCGCGTCAGCGAGATCTTCGGCCCGACCATACAGGGCGAAGGCGCGCTGATCGGGCTGCCGACAGTGTTCGTCAGGACCGGCGGCTGTGATTATCGCTGTTCCTGGTGCGACAGTCTTTACGCCGTCGACAGCGCCTTCCGGGATCAATGGCTTCCCATGTCCGTCGAGGCGATCTGGCAGGAAGTCACGAAGCTCTCTGGAGGTAACCCGCTGACTGTTTCTCTTTCCGGAGGCAATCCCGCAATCCAGCCTTTGAGGCCGCTGATCGAGCTCGGCCATTCCAAGGGATATCGCTTCGCACTGGAAACACAGGGGAGCGTTGCCCAGAACTGGTTCCGCGATCTCGACGTCCTGGTCCTGAGCCCTAAGCCGCCGTCGAGCGGGATGCACACGGACTGGGATCAGGTCGACAATTGTGTTCGGCTTTCAGCCGGCGGGCCGGAGATCGCGCTGAAAGTCGTCATCTTTGACGATGTAGACTATGCGTTCGCGCGAGAGGTGGGCCAGCGCTACCCTTATATTCCCCTGTACCTTCAGCCGGGCAACCATACACCGCCGCCGTCCGAAGACGAAGACGCGCGCATCGATATCGACGGCGTGATGGATCGCATGCATTGGCTTGTCGACAAGGTGACGGTCGACCGATGGTTTGCACCGCGCGTCCTGCCGCAGCTGCACGTGCTGCTGTGGGGAAACAAACGAGGCGTCTGAGCCCGCTATCGCTCCGGAAAAGCGAAGACATCGACAGGCTCTCCGAGCCCGCGCAACGGGAAGGTGCCGAGACTGTCCATGTCTTTCGCGCAGCCCGCCATTTCGACGAAGGCGCGCGACAAGAGCACCGGACGCTTGACCTCCTTGGTCAGGTTTTCCAGGCGCGAGGCGACATTGACCGCCGGGCCGATGACGGTGAAATCCAGCCGGCGGCGCGAGCCGATATTGCCGTACATGACGTCGCCGACATGCACCCCGACGCCGTAGCGCAGCGGTTCGCGTCCCGTTCGCAGGTGCTCCGCGTTCAGCTCGGCCATCAACGCCCGCCCCTCGCGGATCGCCTGCAGCAGATCGAGGCAGGCCGTTTCCTTGGCGAGCGGGAAGATCGCCAGCAGCCCGTCTCCCATGAACTTCAGGATTTCCCCGCCATGTCGCTCGATCGGGTCAGACATGGCATCGAAATAATCGTTCAGCAGATGGATGACATCGTCGCGGGGCCAGAGGTCCGAGATCGCCGTAAAGTCGCGCAGATCACAGATCATGATGGCGGCGCCGACGGTCGCACCGCTGCCGCGCGTCGTCACACCCGACAATATGTGCTCGCTCGCATGCGGTCCCACATAGGTCTGCAGCAGTGTCCGCGCCATGATGTTCTTCAGCCTGATCTCGCTGACGAGGGTCAGCGCCGGCAGGAGATCGCGCAGAAAATCCGTGTGCTCGCTCGTAAAACCACCCGGCCGGCTGGTGGAGAACGTCACGACATGCCGCTTGCCGAAAGTATGCTCGATCGGCCAGGCGATGTATTCCGTGAGACCGTCATCGCGCAGTTCTTGGAAAAGGCTATCTTCGTCGTCTTCGACTGCACCTTCCAGCTGCTTGCGCACCTCCTCCACGCCCTGATGGATCGCGTTGACCGGGCTTTTCAAGAACTCCGCCGTGGTTTCGACACCATAGGCGAAGGTGTCGATCTTCGCTTCCGCCATGCCCTCTTTCCAAAGGATGCGGGCGCCGATCCATTGCGGATGGTTCGTCCGGAAGTGCAGCGTCGCGCGCGCCACCGGCACCCCTGCGGCCAACAGCTTCTCACACATTGCCACCAGGATGTTATCGATGAAACGCTCGCCGCGCGTCTCGTTCACCAGCCAATCGAGGATCCGCCTTCGGCGGATCGGCCAGGCGCCTTCGTCCGTTTCAACGGCAGCCCCGGCCTTGTTCACAAAAGAGGACATCGAAACTCCACTACGCCGCATCACCGACGAATACCGAAATCAGTTTTCGTGAATGTGGTCGATGGCGAAGCAAATGATAAGGGGAGACTGCAATTAAACTCAGAAATCCCAGTCTTCATCCTCGGTGGCCACTGCCTTGCCGATGACATAGGAGGAACCAGAGCCCGAGAAAAAGTCGTGGTTCTCGTCGGCATTCGGCGACAGCGCCGACAGGATTGCCGGATTGACCTTGCAGGCTTCGGCCGGGAACAGCGCCTCGTAGCCGAGGTTCATCAACGCCTTGTTGGCGTTGTAATGCAGGAACTTCTTGACGTCTTCGCTCAGGCCGACGCCGTCATAGAGCGCTTCGGTATATTTGGCCTCGTTGTCGTAAAGTTCGAGCAGCAGGTCGAAGGCGAAGTACTTGATCTCTTGGCGGCGCTCTTCGGAGAGCGTTTCAAGGCCGCGTTGGAACTTGTAGCCGATATAATAGCCGTGCACCGCCTCGTCCCGGATTATGAGGCGGATCATGTCGGCCGTATTGGTGAGCTTGGCCCGGCTCGACCAGTACATCGGCAGATAGAAGCCGGAATAGAACAGGAAGCTCTCGAGGAAGACGCTGGCGACCTTCTTCTTCAAGGCATCGCCAGACGCGTATTGCTCCATGATCAGCGCCGATTTCCGCTGCAGGAATTCGTTCTCCTCCGACCAGCGATAGGCGTCATCGACATCAGGCGTCGAGCATAGCGTCGAGAAGATTGAGGAATAGGAGCGTGCATGCACTGCCTCCATGAAGGAGACGTTGGAAAGCACCGCTTCCTCGTGCGGGGTTACCGCATCCTCCATCAACCCCACGGCGCCGACGCCATTCTGGATCGTGTCGAGCAGCGTCAGCCCGGTGAAGACGCGGATGGTGAGCTGCTGCTCGGCGGCCGTCAGCGTCGCCCAGGAGGGAATGTCGTTGGAGAGCGGCACTTTTTCCGGTAGCCAGAAATTACCGGTCAACCGATTCCAGACTTCGAGATCCTTATCGTCCTCAATGCGGTTCCAGTTGATGGCGCGCACGCGGCTGATTGGCTTTAGCGCGATGTTCATGTTGATTATGTCCTTCCAATAGATCTGGTGGCGCTCGGAGCCCCCTCACCCTGCCCTCTCCCCGAGGGGAGAGGGGATGTCGTGCCTGCCGCAGATGTCTTCTCCCCATCGGGGAGAAGATGCCGGCAGGCGGATGAGGGGGCCATTCGCTCAAAGGCTCGCGGCCGAATTCAACTCACAGCGTACAAGACACACAGCCCTGCACCTCGGTGCCGGACAGCGCCATCTGGCGAAGGCGGATGTAGTAGATCGTCTTGATGCCCTTCTTCCAGGCGTAAATCTGCGTCTTATTGATATCACGCGTCGTTGCCGTATCGCGAAAGAACGAGGTCAGCGACAGGCCCTGATCGACATGCTGCGTCGCCGCCGCATAGGTATCGATGATCTTCTCCGGCCCGATCTCGTAGGCATCCTGGTAATAATCGAGATTGTCGTCGGTCATGAACGGCGCCGGATAATAGACGCGGCCGATCTTGCCTTCCTTGCGGATCTCGATCTTCGAGACGATCGGATGGATCGAGGAGGTGGAGTGGTTGATGTAGGAGATCGAGCCCGTCGGCGGCACCGCCTGCAGGTTCTGATTATAGAGGCCGGTCGTCATGACGCCCGTCTTCAACGCCACCCAATCATCCTGTGTCGGAATATGGATTCCTGATTTGTCGAACAGCGCCTGCACCTTCTCGGTCGCCGGCTTCCATTCCTGCTCGGTATATTTGTCGAAATAGTCGCCCGATGCGTATTTCGAATTTTCGAAGCCCCTGAAGCTCGCGCCACGCTCGACCGCCAGCAGGTTCGAGGCGCGGATCGCGTGATAGGTCACCGTATAGAAATAGATATTGGTGAAATTGACGCCTTCCTCCGAACCGTAGAAGATGCGTTCGCGGGCGAGATAGCCGTGCAGATTCATCTGGCCGAGGCCGATCGCATGGCTTTCGTCGTTGCCCTTCTCGATCGAGGGAACCGAGGCGATGTGGCTCATGTCGGAGACCGCCGTCAGCGCCCGGATCGCGGTCTCGATCGTCTTGCCGAAATCGCCAGAGTCCATCGCCGCCGCAATGTTCAGCGAGCCGAGATTGCAAGAGATATCCTTGCCGAGATGCTTGTAGGAGAGGTCGTCATTATATTCGCTCGCCTCGCTCACTTGCAGGATCTCCGAGCAGAGATTGCTCATCGAAATGCGCCCGGCGACAGGGTTTGCCCGGTTCACCGTGTCCTCGAACATGATGTAGGGATAGCCGCTTTCGAACTGAATTTCGGCAATGACCTGGAAAAATTCGCGGGCCTTGATCTTCTTCTTCGAGATGCGGGCATCCGCCACCATCTCGCGGTACTTTTCCGTCACCGAAATCTCGGTGAAGGGCATACCGTAGACCCGCTCCACGTCGTAGGGCGAGAACAGGTACATGTCCTCATTGTTCCTGGCGAGCTCGAAGGTGATGTCTGGCACGACGACGCCGAGCGACAGCGTCTTGATGCGGATCTTCTCATCGGCATTTTCGCGCTTGGTATCGAGGAAGCGCATGATGTCGGGATGATGGGCGTTGAGATAGACGGCGCCCGCGCCCTGGCGCGCGCCCAGCTGATTTGCATAGGAGAAGCTGTCTTCGAGCAGCTTCATCACCGGGATGATGCCGGAGGACTGGTTCTCGATCTGCTTGATCGGCGCGCCGGCCTCGCGGATGTTGGTCAGCGACAGCGCCACGCCGCCGCCGCGCTTCGACAGCTGCAGCGCCGAATTGATCGACCGGCCGATCGATTCCATATTATCCTCGACCCGCAGCAGGAAGCATGAAACCAGTTCGCCGCGCTGCTTCTTGCCGGCATTGAGGAAGGTCGGCGTCGCCGGCTGGAAACGGCCGGAAATGATCTCGTCGACCATGTCGCGGGCAAGCGCCTCGTCGCCCCGTGCCAGGGTCAGCGCCACCATGCAGATGCGGTCCTCGTAGCGCTCGAGATAGCGCTTTCCGTCGAAGGTCTTCAGCGTATAGCTGGTGTAATATTTGAAAGCGCCGAGGAAGGTGGGGAAGCGGAACTGCCTCGCATAGGCCTGATCGAACAGGTCGCGCACGAAATTGAAGGAATACTGGTCGAGCACCTCCTGCTCGTAATACCCCTCAGTCACGAGGTAATCGAGCTTTTCCCTGAGATTGTGAAAGAACACGGTGTTCTGGTTCACATGCTGCAGGAAGTACTGCTTGGCCGCCGTGCGGTCCTTGTCAAGCTGGATCCGCCCCTCATCGTCATAGAGGTTCAGCATCGCGTTCAGCGCATGATAGTCGAGCGCTTCCGCCGCTTTCAAAGGGCGTTCGCCGGTGGGATGAGCAAAAGTGTTATGTGGTTTTGCTCCGGCATCCCGCGTCAGAGTTGTTGCCGTGTCCAAAATCGTTCCAATCCGTGTTTGACCTTGGCGACATCTTCGGCCGTGCCTATGAGCTCAAACCTGTACAGGTAAGGCACCTGGCATTTGCGCGAGATCACGTCGCCGGCGAGCCCGTATGTCTCACCGAAATTGCTGTTGCCGGCGGCAATCACGCCCCGGATGTGTCCTCGGTTCTCCGCATCGTTCAGGAAACGGATCACCTGCTTGGGAACGGCGCCCTTGCCGTCACCGCCGCTATAGGTCGGCACAACAAGCACGAAGGGTTCGCGGATATGAAACGCGTCCGCACCGCTCGCCGGAATGCGCGCCGCGCGCAATCCGAGCCTGGCGACGAAGCGATGGGTATTTTCGGATCGGCTAGAATAATAAACGATCAGCCCCATCGCCTTTCTCCTCGGGTCAGGAGAGCGCGCTGATCATATCGGGACGGAAACCCGCCCAATGCCGCTCGCCGGCGATGACGACGGGCGCCTGCATGTAGCCGAGGCTGCGGACACGATCAAGCGCTTCTGCATCCTGGGAGATATCGACGATATCGTAATCGACACCCAGGCGGTCGAGGGCGCGATAGGTGGCGGTGCATTGGACGCAGGCGGGTTTGCTGTAGACGGTAACACTCATCATGTTCCTCGTGATGTCAAATTCAGGACGTAATACTGGGATCGGGCGCCTTGCGACGTCCGGGGCAACGCTTGATGGTGATCTGGCAAAGTCGGCGGTTTAAACGCCCGATACGATCCCCTTCGGGATTTGCGCGGGCGGCGGCCTTGATATTCTGGACATGACTTCAACCCCGAAGTGCTCATGCGGGCGTTCAGGGCGGCGCAACAGGCGCGGATTATTCCGCTTTCATGCACGCACCTTCCGGACACCCCGCCCGTGGACATCTAGTTCAAGGCAGGTCTCCTGGCTCGCGGGTCGAAGCACCCTGCCCCAGCCTTCCCGAGGCATCATGCCTCAGTGACCTGAAATCGGACAGTTGCTCGCCGCTTACAGTTGCGGGGGCAGCTCCGGCCTTGTTGCGCCGTCATGGCGAAACGCACCGTATTCCCATCTTCGCCCGCGATCCTGACGAATCGAAGGAACCTTGAACACTAGATATAGTACGCGAATCCAAAATCACGTCAACGGATGGTTTGTGCATCGCGTTACGACAGGTTTGAAATCGCTGCGTTCCTGTGAAAAACATGGCTAACGAAGGCTTAACGAAGTGAGGCTGTGGAGAAGGTTCGGATGGCCTGTAGCCGGGCCTCAGATTTTTGTTTCCCGGCCCGGCGCGAGTCGCCCCGAATAGTCATTGTCCCTTTACTCGAAGCAGCCTGAGCGCGTTGATCGTCACCAGCACGGTGGCGCCGGTATCGGCAAGAATCGCCGGCCAGAGCCCGGTGATGCCGGCAATGGTCGTCACCAGAAACACCGCCTTCAGACCGAGCGCGATGGTAATATTCTGCAGGATGTTGCGCATCGTCCGTTTCGACAGTTCGATCATCCGCGCCACGTCGCCGACGCGCCCGTGCAGCACGGCGGCATCGGCCGTCTCCAGCGCCACATCGGTGCCGCCGCCCATGGCGATGCCGATATCGGCAGCCGCCAGCGCCGGCGCGTCGTTGATGCCGTCGCCGACCTTGGCGACGATGAAACCCTGGCGTTTCAATTCGCCGACGACCTTCTGCTTGTCCTCAGGCATCATCTCGCCGCGCCAGTCGATGCCGAGCATGCCGGCAACGGCTGCAGCCGTCCGCTTGTTGTCGCCCGTCAGCATCATCGCCTTGACGCCGGCCGATTTCAGCGCCGAAAGCCCGGCTTCCGCATCCTCGCGCGGCTCGTCGCGCATGGCGATCAGGCCGGCCGCAACGCCGTTGACGAGCAGCACCGATACGCTCTTGCCCTCGTCGTTCAGAACAGCAATGCCTGCATCCTTTTCGCCATCGAGGGCTCCGCGCTCCCGGGCCGCGGATGGCGACAGCAGGTCCAGCGTCTCGCCGCCGACTTTGCCGCTGACGCCCTTGCCCGGCAGCGCTTCCAGCTCGAAGGCCGGCGGCACGGGGACGCCGTCCGCCCAAGCACGGTTGAGGATCGCCAGCGCCAAGGGATGGCCGGAGCCCTGCTCCAGCACCGCCGCGCGCGACAAGACCTGCGCCTCGCTTAATCCGAAGGCAACGATATCGGTCACCTGAGGCTTGCCTTCCGTCAGCGTGCCTGTTTTGTCGAAGGCGACCATCGTGAGCTTGCCGAGCGTTTCCAGCACCGCGCCGCCCTTCATCAGCAGCCCGCGCCGCGCGCCTGCCGAAAGCGAGGCGGCAATCGCCGCCGGCGTCGAGATGACAAGCGCGCAGGGGCAGCCGATCAGCAGGATGGCAAGGCCCTTGTAGATCCATTCGCTCCAGGCGCCGGCGAGGAATAGCGGCGGAACCACCGCGACCAGTGCTGCGACCACCACCACACCGGGCGTGTAATAGCGAGAGAACCGGTCGATGAAACGTTCGGTCGGCGCCTTCGATTCCTGCGCTTCCTCGACCAGCCTGACGACGCGGGCGATGGTATTGTCGGCCGCGGCCGCCGTGATGCGTACCCTGAGCACCGCATCGCCGTTCACGGTTCCGGCAAAGACGACGGCATCGACACTCTTGCGCACCGGCGTGCTCTCGCCCGTCACCGGCGCCTCGTCGATCGCGCTCTCGCCGGAGACAATGACGCCGTCCGCCGAAATGCGGTCACCCGGGCGCACCATAATGATAGCGCCGACGGCAAGGCTTTCCGCCGGAACCTCCCGCGTCTGACCATTGTCTTCCAACAAAGCATTCTTTGGCACCAGCGCCGTGAGCGACTGGATGCTTTCGCGCGCCTTGCCCGCTGCCACGCCCTCGAGCAGTTCGCCGACGAGGAACAGGAAAACGACGGTCGCCGCCTCCTCTCCCGCATTGATGATGACGGCGCCGACAGCGGCGATCGTCATAAGCATCTCGATCGAAAAGGGCGTGCCCGAAAGCGCCGCCATGATAGCCCGCCGCGCGATCGGCACCAGACCGACCAGCATGGCGACGATGAAAGCGTAGGACCCGATGGCAGGCACGAGATGGCCGAAGGCATAGGCGGCAATCAGCGCCGCACCCGAGAGGATGGTCAGCTGGCCCTTCCTGCTCTGCCACCACGGAGCGGCTATCGACCCACGGTCATGCCCATGCAGGCCTTCGATTTCCTTCTCGGCATGGCCATGATCATGATCATGACCTTCATGATCGTGATCGCCATGGTCGCGCCCCGCGTGATCATGACGATGATGATCGTGCGAGCGGTGGTTCTGCGCCGGCGCGACGGTACCGACGATGGGCGAAACCGAATAACCGAGCCCCGTCACCCTCTTCTCGATCACCTTGAGGTCGCTGCTGCCGTCATGCCGGACGGTCATCGTGCCCGCCACCACCGAGACGGATACATCGGCAACACCCGCCACGCGCCTGACCGCCGTGTCGATCTTGGTCGCACAGGCGGCGCAATCCATGCCGCCGACCCGGTATCGTGTCTCGCTCGTCTCAGCCATGATCCGCTTCCTTGTCAAACAGAAGCATCCCTCCTACATCCTCTAGCGACTAGAGGTGCAAGAGGAAAATCATGAAAAAGATCACGATCGGCGAAGCCGCTCGCCGGAGCGGTGTCAAAGTGCCGACGGTGCGTTATTACGAGAGCATCGGTCTGCTCGCTGCCCCGAGCCGCAGCGAAGGCAACCAGCGCTCCTTCGAACCTGCCGATATCAGCCGCCTCACCTTCATCCGCCATGCCCGCGAACTCGGCTTCGAGATCGAGGCGATCCGCACGCTGCTCACCCTGCAGGACGATCCTCACCAATCCTGCGCCTCGGCCGATGCCATCGCCAAGGCCCGCCTCGTCGAGGTCGAGCAGCGCATCCGCAGCCTGATGGCGCTGAAGGCCGAGCTCGAAACGATGGTGGAAGGTTGCGGCCACGGCCGCGTCGACCAATGCCGCGTCATCGAGGTTCTCGCAGACCACGGCCAGTGCACGCATTCCCATCACTGATCCCGCCCTTGAAGGCAAGGCGCAGCCGCGCCAAAACTGCACCGGAAAGAATCGGGCTAAGACATTCATGAACCAGAAGCGAATTGCCGTCATCGGTGGCGGCCCGGCGGGCCTGGCGGCCGCCGAACTGCTTACGCTCTCCGGCCATGCGGTGACGGTTTACGACGCCATGCCGACCTTCGCCCGCAAGTTTCTGCTGGCCGGCAAGTCGGGGCTGAACATCACCCATTCCGAGGATTACGACCGTTTCGCCACGCGCTTCGGCGCCGCCTCCGCCCGCCTGCGCCCGGCGCTCGATGCCTTCACCCCTGACGATGTCAGGGATTGGGCAGCAGGGCTCGGGACCAAGACTTTCGTGGGCTCGTCCGGCCGGGTCTTCCCGGATGTGATGAAAGCCTCTCCCTTGCTGCGCGCCTGGCTCAAACGGCTGGAGGCGCAGGGCGCTACACTGCGCACCCGCCACCGCTGGATCGGTTTTGCCGATCAGGGCTATGTTTTCGAAACGCCGGAAGGACGCAGCATCGTCCATTGCGACGCAGCCCTGCTGGCGCTCGGCGGCGCCAGCTGGCCGCGCCTCGGCTCCGATGCACGCTGGCCGCCGTGGCTATTGGAGAGGGGTATCGAGATCGACGCCTTCCAGCCCGCCAATTGCGGCTTCGTCGTCGGCTGGAGCCAAAACTTCCGCGAGCGCTTCGCCGGCGAGCCGGTGAAATCGGTCACCGCCACCTCCGATGCCGGCACCTTTCCCGGCGAATTCATCATCACCGCAAACGGCATCGAGGGCAGCCTTGTCTATGCCCACGCGGCAAGCCTCCGCGACCGGCTTGAGAGCCACGGCAGCGCTGCCCTGACGCTCGACCTCGCCCCGGGCCGAACGCTCGAAAGGCTGACCCGCGACCTCGCGCGCCAGGACGCCAAATCAAGCTTTTCAAACCGCCTGCGCAAGGGTGCCGGCATCGACGGTGTCAAGGCGGCGTTGTTTCGGGAGTTCGCACCCGAGCGCGATCGAACCGACCTCAAACGTCTCGCCGGCATGATCAAGGCTCTGCCGATACCGGTTCTCGATACGAGGCCGATCGCCGAGGCGATCTCCTCTGCCGGTGGCATTCGCTGGACCAGCATCGACGAAGGCTTCATGCTGAAGGCGTTGCCGGGCACCTTCGTCGCCGGCGAGATGCTCGACTGGGAGGCGCCGACCGGCGGATATCTCCTCACCGCCTGCCTTGCGACCGGCAGAGCGGCCGCTCGCGGCATCGAGGCCTGGCTGTCGCGATAGACATCGATGGTCTTGAACCGGATCTAGATCAATGAAGGGGAGCAGATGTCGTGCGACGGTCACTGATCGCTTTTCAGCACTGCGTCTGATCACCAAGGGTGCAGAGGAAGGCGGCCGAGCGTGCAATTGCAAACCGGCCGCTTTTCCATCAGACTGTGCTGAAGTTCCGTGGGAGGAGCAGATGCACGAACAGTCAGCGCATGCAGAGCATGTCTATACCTCTGCTCAGCGCGATTCCGCCGCGGCCAGCTCTCCGGTGGTCGCCTCGTGGCGGCGATGCATGACCATGCACCAGCTCGCCCCCGAGGACGAACGGGCGCCGCTGCGCCTGACCGATGAGGAATTCCGCCGCGCCCGCGAGCAGTCCGGGCAGCTGATTGCCAGCGCGACCGAAGAGCTCGATCGCCTCTTCACCATCGTCGGCAAGGCCGGCTGCTGCCTGCTTCTGACTGACAAGAATGGCATTGCGCTGGAGCGGCGGGGAGCGGCCGGCGACGACAAGGAATTCCGCGAACTCGGCCTCTGGACCGGCTCCGTCTGGACCGAGGCAAGCATCGGCACAAACGGCATCGGCACCGCGCTTGCCGATGAACGCGCTGTCGCCATCTTCCGCGACCAGCATTTCTTCTGCGCCAATACCAGCCTCAGCTGCACGACGGCGCCGATCCGCGATCATCGTGGCCGGCTGGCCGCGGCCCTTGACATCTCCACCTGCCGTGAAGACGTCAACGAGATGACCCTGGCGATCCTGATGCAGACCGTGCGCGATGCGGCGATGCGCATCGAACTCAACCTATTTCGTTCGGCCTTTCCCAGCGCCCGCTTTCTGGTGGTTCCGGCCGGCGCCAACTCGGCCGCCGCCCTGCTGGCCGTCGACCGGCATGACCTCGTGCTCGGGGCGACGCGCGCCGCCCGCATTGCGCTGCAGCTGGACGACAAGCGAATCGCCGCCGGCATTCCGGCCGCCGATGCTCTCCGCGAAGCCGTCGTCTCACAGCAGGAAGAGATGGTCGAGGCGGAGAAGGCAGCCTTGCTACGGGCTCTGTCGCGCGCCGGCGGCAACGTCTCCCAGGCGGCGATCGCGCTTGGCATCAGCCGCGCCACCCTGCACAGGAAGATGAAGAAGCTCGACCTCCACTGATCGGCTTAAAGGTTCCGCCACGACGGCAATCGTGACTCGATCCTGTCGCAACTCTGCGACACTGTGCACTGCGGTATGAAAGAGCCGCCCTGTTCCCTTCGCCAAAACACGCACATTTTCTTCCCACTGGTTCACTTGGGAACCTGGCTCATCATGGGAGGATGACATGCTGCATCAGAAAATCGTCGAGTCGCCGTTCAAGCTTAAATACGGCAACTATATCGGCGGCGAGTGGCGCGAGCCGGTCGAAGGCAAGTATTTCGAAAACCTGACGCCGGTCACCGGCGGCAAGCTCTGCGACATTCCCCGTTCCGATGAAAAGGACATCAATCTCGCGCTCGACGCCGCTCACGCGGCCAAGGAAAATTGGGGCCGCACCTCCGCTGCCGAGCGCTCCAATATCCTCATGAAGATCGCCCAGCGCATGGAAGACAGGCTGGAATTGCTCGCGCAGGCCGAGACCTGGGACAATGGCAAGCCGATCCGCGAAACGATGGCGGCCGACATTCCGCTGGCGATCGACCATTTCCGCTATTTCGCCTCCTGCATCCGCGCCCAGGAAGGCTCGATCGGCGAGATCGATCACGATACGATCGCCTATCACTTCCACGAGCCGCTCGGCGTCGTCGGCCAGATCATTCCCTGGAACTTCCCGATCCTGATGGCCACATGGAAACTGGCTCCGGCGCTTGCGGCCGGCAACTGCGTCGTCTTGAAGCCTGCCGAGCAGACGCCGGCCTCGATCCTGCTCTGGGCTGAACTGGTCGGCGATCTGCTGCCGCCCGGCGTGCTCAACATCGTCAACGGCTTCGGCATCGAGGCCGGCAAACCGCTGGCGACCAGCCCTCGCATCGCCAAGATCGCCTTCACCGGCGAAACGACGACAGGCCGGCTGATCATGCAATATGCCAGCCAGAACCTCATTCCGGTGACGCTGGAACTCGGCGGCAAATCGCCGAACATCTTCTTCGCCGATGTGATGGCCGAGGATGACGACTTCCTCGACAAGGCGCTCGAAGGTTTTGCGATGTTTGCCCTCAACCAGGGTGAAGTCTGCACCTGCCCGAGCCGCGCCCTCGTTCAGGAATCGATCTATGACCGCTTCATGGAAAAGACCGTCAAACGTGTCGAGGCGATCAAGCAGGGCAACCCGCTCGATCCGGCCACGATGATCGGCGCTCAGGCCTCGACCGAGCAGCTCGAAAAGATCCTCGCCTATCTGGATATCGGCAAGCAGGAAGGAGCTCAGGTTCTGGCTGGGGGCTCGCGCAACGATCTCGGCGGGGACCTGGCGAACGGCTATTACGTGAAGCCGACGATCTTCAAGGGCCATAACAAGATGCGCATCTTCCAGGAGGAGATCTTCGGACCGGTGGTCTCGGTCACGACGTTCAAAACCGAGAAGGAAGCGCTCGAAATCGCCAACGACACGCTTTACGGCCTCGGCGCCGGCGTCTGGAGCCGCGACGCCAATCGCTGCTATCGCTTCGGCCGCGAGATCCAGGCCGGCCGCGTCTGGACCAACTGCTACCACGCCTATCCCGCCCATGCCGCGTTTGGCGGCTACAAGCAATCGGGCATTGGCCGCGAAACCCACAAGATGATGCTCGAGCACTACCAGCAGACCAAGAACATGCTGGTGAGCTACAGCCCGAAGGCGCTTGGTTTCTTCTGAGAAGCATCTCGCATCGTGGGAGAGGTCTAGACCCCTCCCCAACCCCTCCCCACAAGGGGGAGGGGCTTAACGTGCGGCGCTCGCCGTATTCGCTCTCGGGGCCGCAGCATATTATGCATCCGGCTTGTTGTTTTGCGAGGCGGTGCCACAGCGTAGCCCCTCCCCTTGTGTGGAGGGGTTGGGGAGGGGAGTTTCTTCCTCCCGAAACCTTAGAGGAAGACCGATGGAAACGACCGTCAACGGCGAACCGCGAGTTCTCGCAACCGACGCAGCCCTTGATCTGATCGCTGAGATCAAACGCGATCATCCTGATATCCTCTTCCACCAGTCCGGCGGCTGCTGCGACGGCTCGTCACCGATGTGTTATCCCGCCAAAGAATTCATGGTCGGCGACAGCGACGTCAAGCTCGGCGAAATCGGCGGCGTACCGGTCTATATCAGCGCCAGCCAGTTCGAGGCGTGGAAACACACGCAGCTCATCATCGACGTCGTGCCGGGCCGCGGCGGCATGTTCTCGCTCGACAACGGCCGCGAGAAACGCTTTCTTACCCGCTCCCGCCTCTTCGGCGGCGGCGAAGCCTGTGCCGTATCGGATACGGGGGTCAGGAGGGTCTGATCCCTGCCGCCGGTCGATGCAATGGCTTACATGCGGGAGAGGAGCTGAACGCTATCCGGCCGAGAATTTCGCCTGTAGTATTCCCATAGTACCTGCTGCAGAGCGGTCTTTGTTAATCTTCGTCTGTTGGTTTCAAAGGAGGATGCGATGCCAGCTTCAAAGATCCTGATGATCACCGGTGATTTCACCGAAGATTATGAAACGATGGTGCCGTTCCAGACGCTGCTCGCCTGCGGTTATACGGTCGATGCCGTCTGCCCCGGCAAGAAGGCGGGTGAGAGCGTCGCCACCGCCATTCATGATTTCGAGGGTGACCAGACCTACTCGGAAAAACGCGGCCATAATTTCGCGCTGAACGCCACTTTCGACAGCGTGCGGGCAGAGGATTACGATGCCCTCGTCATCCCCGGCGGCCGCGCGCCGGAATATCTTCGCCTCAACGCCGACGTCATCAAATCGGTCCGGCACTTCTTCGAAGCTGGAAAACCCGTTGCCGCCATTTGCCACGGTGCGCAGCTGCTTGCCGCCGCCGGCGTGTTGAAGGGCCGCACCTGCTCGGCCTATCCGGCCTGCCGGCCGGAAGTCGAACTTGCCGGCGGCATTTACGCCGATATTGCGATCACCGATGCGGTCTCGGACGGCAATCTGGTCACCGCACCGGCATGGCCGGCGCATCCCTCCTGGCTGCGGCAGTTCATGACCGTACTCGATGCCTCGTCAATACCTGAAACCAACGCCGCCTGAGGAGGCGGGGGGCCGGGAGGACGATATGTGTGAACTCTTCATCAAGGCAGATGCGCGGCTATGGGAAAGCACCACCCGGTCGCTGCGAATCGATGGAATGGTCACCAGCGTCAGGCTGGAGAATTTCTTTTGGTCGAAGCTCGAGGAAATTGCGCGGCGCGACGGCATGAACGTTGTGCAGCTGATTACCCGGCTGCATCATGAATCAATCGATGCCGGCCATGATCTCGGAAACTTCACATCCTTCCTGCGCGTCTGCTGCGCTCGCTACCTCGACCTGCAGCTCGCCGGTGACATCCCGGCAGATGTCAACCGCCCGATCTCTGAGTTGGATGCGCCGGTCATCCTCGGCCGCGAACGGCAAAAATATCACTGACGGCCAGTCCGACGAAACCGGGATGATAACGGGAGTGGCTCCCTGCTCCGACCGCCGTCTCAAGATACCTGACTGGCGCGGCTGTGCAGGGGTTGCGTTGCGGCGCAGCCTGGACCAACAATGCGCGGCGTCCAGCACCGGCACCGTCAGGAGATCGCTTGCCATGAATGACCAGAAAGCCGTGATCGTCACGGGAGCCGGCGGCAACCTCGGCAGCGCCGTTGTCCGGGAGCTTGCCGGCGCCGGCGTCAAACTCGTCTGTATGAACCGTTCGAGCCAGGAGCTGGAAACTTTGGCCGGCGAGCTTCCTGCGTCCACCGAGTTTCTATCGATCGCCGGCACGGATCTCACCGACTACGCCTCCTGCGCTGCCGCCGTCGCCCGAGCCGTCAAGCGCTTCGGCGGCGTAGGTGCATTGGTCAACACGGTCGGCGGTTTTCAGATGGGACCGGTCGGGCCGGAGGCCCCTGCGCAATGGGATACCATGATGACGGCAAACGCCCGCACCGCGCTGACGATCAGCGCTGCGGTTCTCCCGACGATGAAAGCTTCAGGCTATGGCCGCATCGTACACGTCGCTGCGATGCCCGGCCTGAAGGCCGGCCCTAATCAGGCCGCCTATGCAGCCTCGAAAGCTGCCGTCATCCGGCTGACGGAAGCGCTTGCTGCCGAATGCCGCGACGACCGCATTACCGCCAACTGCATTCTGCCCGGCACGATCGATACGCCTGAGAATCGTGCTGCCATGCCCAATGCAAAAACGGACGCCTGGGTATCGCCGCAGTCGATCGCCCGGCTCATCGCCTTCCTGATATCGCCCGCCGCAGCCGTCGTCACTGGCGCAGCGATCCCCGCCACCGGCCGCGCATAGGCAAGCTGTGCCCATTTGGAATGGTCACTGCCATCTGGCCTGGAGCGCGGTCCTTTTGCTATTGTGGGCCGAATGGGCGACCTTTATCTCGGGGATCGGGCAGGCGATGGTGTCAATGATCGCATTCCGGCGGCATCTGCCGGATCACGGTGGTTGCGATGGCTGACGGGCCGGCACTGCCCGCCGGCGCAGTCGACTTGATGCGCGAGGAGTGGTTCCTGGGCGTCAGCATCGCGACGAGCTTGGCGTTCCTTGTTTTCCGGGAGGACCTCTTCAGCCGACTTTCCGATCCGCTTTGGTTCACCGTCGTTTTTGCGTGGCTATTTACCGTTGTGCTCGGTTCCGCTCTGTCGGTCGTGCGGCACGCGGATCACCTGGCGGAGCGCCTTAATGAGCCTTACGGCACCCTCATTCTGACGCTCGCCATCACTTCGATTGAAGTGATGGCGATTTCCGCCGTGATGATTCACGGCGAAAACAACCCGACGCTGGCCCGCGACACCTTGTTTGCGGTCGTCATGATCATCCTGAACGGCATGGTCGGCCTGTCATTGCTCCTGGGTGCATGGCGGCGGCCGGAGCAACAGCATAACCTCCAGGGGGCCAACGCCTATCTCGGGGTCATCGTGCCGTTGGCGACGCTCAGCCTCGTGATGCCGACATTTCTTTCCGACCCGGACGGACAGCACCCGTCGGCACCACGGCAATTGATCCTCGGCACACTCTCCGTCGGTCTTTATGCCACGTTTCTGTTTCTGCAAGCCGGTCGCCATCAGGGCTATTTCACCGACGGCAGCAATCGCCGCGAACCTCCTGGCGAAGCAGCGCTTCCTCAAGCGCCGGTGTGGCCTCACGCACTAATGCTGTTCGCCTATATGGGGCCTGTGGTGTTCCTGGTTGAACAACTCGCGCGGCCGATCGATTACATCATCGAAACCCTGCGGGCCCCAACCGCATTTGGTGGTGTCGTCATGGCCGTTCTTGTCGCGACCCCGGAGGCAATCAGCGCCGTGCGCGCATCCATCGCCAACAATCTTCAGCGCTCCATCAATATTTTTCTCGGGTCGGTTTTATCGACCATCGGGCTGACCGTGCCGGCGATGCTCGTCATCAGCCGTCTTTACGGACATCCGGTAACCCTCGGTCTGGAGCATGGAGACCTTGTGATGTTGCTGCTCACTCTCGCCGTCAGCATCATTACCTTTGCCAGCGGCCGTACGCATCTGATGCAGGGTGCTGTCCACCTCGTGCTTTTCCTGGCCTACGTCCTGTTGATTTTCCAGCAATGATGTCCGGCATGCAGGAACCGACCAGCGAAGATGAAGTCTTCACTGGTGAGCTATTCGCCACCTAGTCAGACTTATGCTCCGTCGTCGCTTGGGAGCCCCTTCAGTTGGCGGACGCAAGAAGCTGCAGGACGCTATTGCCTACACAAGCACGATATGTCCGATAGATGCCCCTCCGGTCGGACCGCCTGCTGCTAGCGGCCACGCTAGATTGTCCGATTGCTATGCGCTATCGAACGCGCGCGTCGCGAGCGGTCTTCGCGGTATCGGGCTGGCTTGGTTTCGCTCTGCCGATGACAATAAACTTGTGAAAAATCCGATACTAGGGCACAATTTGCGAACGCATCTGAAGTTGCGGCGTAACCTCAAAGCCGGCCGTCTCGCGCCGAGTGACAGTTCGCGCCGGAGGGTCGGCGTCGATGGATCAGGGGTTCTTTCTTCTGTTCGCTACGGTGTCCGTGATCACCGCCCTGACGGTGGTCCTGGCGCGGAATCCGGTTCACAGCGCATTGGCGTTGATGGCGTGTTTCCTCAATATCTCGGCCATCTTCGTCTTGCTCGAGGCGCCGTTCCTCGCGGTCATCCAGATCTTTGTCTATGTCGGCGCGATCATGGTCCTGTTCGTGTTCGTGATCATGATGATCGATGTGCGCGAAGCGGTGTTGCAGCGGTTCCTGCCGGGCGGCAACCTGCCGGCTCTGGTGCTGGTCGTTCTGCTTGGGGTCGAGATGCTTGTGCTGGTGCTCTGGAGTGACCGCTTTTCGGTCATCGAACCTGTCGCCATGCGTGGCGGCGATCAGCTCAGGCAGCTCAGCACAACACTTTTCGCCGACTATCTCCTGCCGTTTGAAATCGCCTCCGTGATCCTTTTGGCGGCCCTGATCGGCGCCATCGTGCTGGCGCGGAAGGAGCAGCAATGATGGTTCCGCTCTGGTGGTATATTGTGCTTGGAGTGGTCCTGTTCGTGATCGGAGCAGCGGGCGTACTGATCAGGCGCAATATTCTGGTGGTGCTCATGTCGCTGGAGCTTTTGCTCAACTCCGTCAACATCAACTTCATCGCTTTCGGGCATTACTACGACGATTTCCGCGGGCAGATCTTCGCGATCTTCGTCATCGCAATCACCGCGGCGGAGGTTGCCGTCGCCCTCGGTATCCTGGTCGCCCTCGTGAGGAACAAGTCCACCCTCAAGGTCGACGACGTGACCATGATGAAAGGATAGCGGTTTGGACCCGGTGATATCGATCCGGCCGCTGCTTGCCGTTGCCGTCGCAGGTCTGGCGGCCCTTGCGATTCTCCTTCTGAACAACCGCGAGAAACTCCGCGATATCGTTTCGCCGTTGGCCGCGATCGCCATGTTCGCGATTGTCGCCTCGATGGCGCCCACCGTGCTGGCGGGCGGGACGATCGATTTGCGCCTGTTCGAGATCCTGCCGGGGATTGACTTAGCTTTCCGGGTCGATGCGCTCGGAATGGTGTTTGCCACCGTCTCGTCGCTGCTGTGGATCGTGGCTGCGATCTATTCCATCGGCTACATGCGCCACTTGAACGAGCACGCGCAGACCCGGTTCTTCGCCTGCTTCGCCAGCAGTCTGGCGGCCGCCGCCGGCGGTGCCTTCGCCGCCAATCTGTTTACGCTGGTGATCTTCTACGAGATGCTCAGTCTCGTTACCTATCCCCTCGTCTACCACCACGAGGACGAGCAAGGATGGACGGGCAGCCGCAAGTACCTCGTCTATCTGATGGGCGCGTCGAAAAGCGTGCTGCTCGCCGCGCTGGCGCTGACCTACCACATTGCGGGGTCGCTCGACTTTGTGACGGGCGGGCTGCTGGCGGGGGCTGATGCCTCCGCGCAGCTGCTGACGGTCGTTTATTTCTGTTATCTCTTTGGCTTCGCCAAGGCCGCGGTGATGCCGATGCACGCCTGGCTGCCTGCCGCGATGGTGGCCCCGACACCGGTCAGCGCGCTGCTGCATGCGGTGGCCGTGGTCAAGATGGGCGTGTTCTGCGTGCTGCGAGTGATCTTCCATGTCTTCGGCGTCGAGCTGGTGGGGAAGCTGGGCCTCGGTATCGCCACGGCCTATCTGGTTTCGTTCACGATCCTCATGGCGTCGGTCTACGCCCTCACGCGGGACGACCTGAAGGCGAGGCTCGCCTATTCGACCGTCAGCCAACTCTCCTACATCGTGCTGGGCGCGGTTCTGTTGTCGCCCGTCGCGATGGTCGGCGGGATCATTCACATCGCGGCGCATGCGTTCTCCAAAATCACGCTCTTTTTCTGCGCGGGTTCAATCTATTGCGCATCTGGCAAGCGCAACATCAGCGATATGGCTGGGATCGGCCGCAGGCTGCCCTGGACGATGGGGGCGTTCTTCGTCGGTTCGCTCAGCATGATCGGGATGCCGCCGACCGCGGGCTTCGTCAGCAAGTGGTATCTGGCACGGGGTTCAGTGGAGGCGGGGGAAATCCCATTCCTGATCGTGCTCCTCATAAGTTCTGTCCTGAACGCCGCCTATTTTCTGCCAGTCAGCTATCTCGCCTTTTTCGGGACTGAGGCACAGGAGAGCCCCGCGACGGTTCGGGAAATTCCGATGGTCACGATCCCGCTGGTCGCGACCGCCATCCTGTCGGTGCTGATGGGCATCTTCCCCGGCTATTTTCTCACCTTGGCGGACGGAGTGGTCAGATGATCAAGCGCGTGGTCGATTTCTTTGGTGCCGAAGAATATGCGCATCAGCGGCGCCGGCTGTTCTATCTGGCGCTCGTTCTTATCGTCATCGCCGACTTTCTGGTCCCCCGCGAACACGCCGAATACCTGTGGGAGCGCCTGCCGGGCTGGTCGGCCCTCTACGGCTTCGGCTCGTGCGTGCTGCTCATCTTCGTTTCCAAGTTTCTCGGCCATCGGGCTGGGCTGATGCGGCGCGTGGACTACTATGACTGACTTCATTCATCCGGCCCTTCTCTTCGTTCTGGGCGCTTTGCCGATCCCATTCCTCGGAGGATCGATCCGTAAGGCTTATCTGCTGCTGATCCCGGCGTTGGCGATCCTCGCCGTGGTTACGATGCAGCCGGGCAACTACGGCGCGGCGGCGTTCCTCGGGCAGCAAATCCAGGTCCTGAAGGTCGACAAGCTGAGCAGCGTCTTCGCCACGGTTTTCACCATCATGGCTCTGATCGGAACAGTCTACGCGCTGCACTTGCCTCGCCCCGGCCAGCACGTCGCTGCGTTCGTCTACGTCGGGAGCGCGCTCGGCGTGGTATTCGCCGGCGACTACCTGACGCTGTACCTGTTCTGGGAAGGCATGGCGTTTGCCTCTGCCTATCTAGTCTTCGCACAGGGCGGCCGCCAAGCGATCAGCGCCGGGTTCCGGTATCTCATGGTCCATATCACCGGCGGCGTCGTCCTGCTTGGCGGCATCATTCTCTACGGGCTTTCAACAGGCTCGCTTCTCTTCGGTCCGATCGAAGGGGGGATGGGCGCCGGCGCCTACCTGATCCTTGCCGGGTTTCTTCTGAACGCCGCCGTGCCGCCGCTCAACGCCTGGCTGACCGACGCTTACCCTGAGGCAACTGTCACCGGGGCGGTGTTCATGAGCGCCTTCACCACCAAGACCGCCGTTTATGTGCTGGCGCGCGCGTTTCCGGGAACCGAGCTTCTCGTTTGGCTCGGCACCGCGATGGCGCTTTATGGCGTCATCTATGCAGTACTGGAGAACGACTGCCGACGCCTGTTGGCCTATCACATCGTCAGCCAGGTAGGGTATATGGTGGCCGGCATCGGTATCGGGACCGAGATGGCTGTCAACGGCGCCACCAGCCATGCCTTCGCGCACATCCTCTACAAGGCGCTTCTGTTCATGGGCGCCGGGGCGGTGATCTACGTCACCGGCCGTCGCAAGCTCACCGAGCTTGGCGGGCTCTACAAGACCATGCCGCTGACAGTGGCGCTCTACATGGTCGGCGCCTTCGCGATCTCGGCGTTTCCCTTCTTCTCGGGCTTCGTCACCAAATCCATGGTGATCGCCGCTGCCGGACAGGATCATCGGGCGTTGGTGGTGCTGGCGCTGACAATGGCATCGTCGGGGACCTTCCTGCACACGGGGCTGAAGCTGCCGTATTACATGTTTTTCGGCACCGACCGGAAGCTGGAGGCGCGGGAGCCGCCGCGCAACATGCTGGTCGCGATGGGAATGGCGGCGGTGCTTTGCATTGCGATCGGAGTGTTCCCGCAGCAGCTTTATGCGCTTCTGCCCTATCCGGTCGACTTCGAACCTTATACTGGCCTCCATGTCACGGAGAGCCTCGGCGTGCTGATGTTCACTGCCTTCGGGTTCGTGCTGTTCCTGCGGGCGCTCGACCCGGAGAACACCGTCAGCATCGACACCGACTGGTTCTATCGCAAGGGCGCGCGGGTCTTCATGTGGTTCGCCGAACGGCCGCTGGCGCGCTACGAGAAGGCGGTGAGCGACGTGTCCGAAACCGCGGCGCTGCCCCTGCTGTATGGGGCGGCACGGGCGGGACTGCAGATCGATCTCACCGGGGTGGACGCCGTCGTGAACGGCGTTGCCCGCTCGATCCTGCGCGGCGGCGGGCGGCTCCGGCGATTGCAGACCGGCATCGTGACCCATTACGTGCTCGCGATGATCGTCGGTGTGATCGCGGCCACCGCCATCTTCGCCGTGGCTTGGCGGTAGGGGGGCCTATGGGGTTACCGCTACTCAGCCTCATCGTATTCACACCCGCCGCCGGGGCAGCGGTTCTGATGTTTCTGCGCAGCGACGCTGCGGTGCGGTGGGTGGCGCTGGGTGTCACCGTCCTCGACCTCGCTCTCTGCATCGCCATGTTGGCCGGTTTTGACACGACGACCCACGCCATGCAGTTCACCGAGACGCGCCAATGGGTTCCTGCGTTCGGGATCAACTATGCGCTCGGCATCGACGGAATCAGCGCACTCTTTGTTTTCTTGACCGCGCTGCTGGGCTCGACCTGCGTGCTCGCCTCGTGGGTCGCGATCGACCGCAAGGTGAAGGAATTCATGGTCAGTCTGCTGGCCATGGAGGCGCTGATGCTGGGGGTGTTCTGCGCACTCGACCTGTTCTTGTTTTACGTCTTCTGGGAGGCGATGCTCATCCCGATGTACCTGATCATCGGCGTCTGGGGCGGCGACGGCCGGGTCTATGCGGCTTTCAAGTTCTTCCTTTACACGCTGGCAGGCAGCGTCCTGTTCCTCGTCGGCATCATCGTGCTCTATTTCAACGGCGGCGAAACCTTCGACATTCTCGCTCTGACGGCACAGGATTTGCCGTTCGGGGTCCAGTCGTGGCTGTTCTTCGCTTTCCTGGTCGCCTTCGCGGTCAAGGTGCCGATGGTGCCGGTCCATACCTGGCTGCCGCACGCCCATGTGCAGGCGCCGACAGCGGGCAGCATCATCCTCGCCGGAGTGCTGCTGAAGATGGGCGCCTACGGCTTCCTGCGATTCTCGCTGCCGATGCTGCCGGACGCATCAGTGTATTTTTCAACCCTGATGCTTTCGCTTTCGGCACTTGCGATCGTCTATGGCGGGTTGCTTGCGCTGGCTCAGGACGACCTCAAGAAGCTGGTGGCCTATTCCAGCATCAGCCACATGGGCTTCGTGACGATGGGGCTTTTCGCGCTGAACCTCCGCGGGCTCGAGGGCGGCATCCTGCAAATGTTCAATCATGGCGTGACGACGGGCGCGTTGTTCCTGTTCGTCGGCCTGATCTATGAGCGGACCCACACCCGCAGCATCGCCGATTATGGCGGGATGATGAAGGCAGCACCCGTCTATACCGCGTTTCTTGCCTTGTTCATCCTGTCGTCGATGGCGCTGCCGGGAACGAATTCGTTCGTGGGCGAGTTGCTCGTGCTGTCTGGCGGGTTTTCGGCCAATCTGGCCGTCGGCGCGGCCGCCGTCTTGGGCGCATTGCTGGGCGCGGCCTATCTGCTTGGCATGTATGGGAAAGTCGCGCTTGGTCCGGCGAGCGTCAGCGCCCGGTTCAAGATACGTGACGTAAACGCCCGCGAGATCGCTGCAATTCTGTCGCTGACCGTCTTCGTGCTCTGGGTCGGGCTTTATCCAAAACCCTTTCTCAACATCATCGACGCCTCGGCAAAACATCTGCTGGCGCAGGTGCACGGTGAGGAGAGCGGCCCATGACCGCTGCTGCGCTTCTCCAGTCGGTCCTTGCAAGCCTTCCCGAGATCGTGGTGGTCACGGGGGCATGCACCCTGCTGATCCTGGGACAGTTTGTGCAAAAGAGACAGGAACATTTCCTTGTCTGGGCTTCCGTTGCCATCGTGCTGATTGCCGCCTTGGCGACACTCATGCTGGCGGGAGAGGTGCGGCCGGCCTACACGGGCATGTTCGTCGCCGACCGCTTCGCGGTCTTCTTTAAATTCGTGTTCTATTTAGCCACCGTTCTGACATTCCTCCTCTCGCGAAAATATGCGGACATCGAAGGGATCGGCAGCAGCGAATACTATGTCCTGCTGCTCTTCGCGCTTTCGGGAATGATGATCATGGCGTCGGCCACCGATCTCATGTCGATCTATGTGGGCCTCGAGCTGGTGGTGCTCTGTACCTATGTGCTGACCGGCTTCCTGCGGCGAGAGCGGCGGTCGAACGAAGCGGCGCTGAAATATGTGATCCTTGGCGCAGTCTCGACCGGGATTTTCCTTTATGGCGTTTCGCTGGTCTATGGGCTGACCGGCACCACCCAGCTGGACGCGATGGCTGCAGCGGTGACCGGCGGTCCGCTCGATCCCGGATTGCTGCTAGCGGTAGTCTTCATTGTCGCGGGGCTGGTCTTCAAGGTCGGCGCGGTGCCGTTCCATATGTGGGTTCCGGACGTCTACGAAGGCGCGCCGACGACGATCACCGCCTTCATGTCGGTCGGCCCCAAGGCGGCGGGGTTCGCGGTCATCCTTCGGGTGTTCCTCAACCCTCTGGTCGCAGCTTCAGACGTCTGGATCATCGTCGCGGTCATTGCGGTGGTGACGATGGCGCTCGGTAGTTTCGTGGCGCTTGTGCAGGACAATTTCAAGCGGTTGCTGGCCTATTCCAGCATCGCTCATGCCGGGTTCGCCATTTTCGGCGTGGTGGCCGGCGGTGCGGACGGTATCGCCAGCGTGATGCTTTATCTGCTGATCTACTCGTTCATGAATCTCGGCATTTTTGGCATCGTCACCATGATGCGGAACGGCGATTTCTCGGGCGAGGTTATCGAAGATTACGCGGGTTTGGCCAAGCAGCATCCAGGGCTAGCGCTTTTGATGCTGCTCTATCTGTTCTCGCTGGCCGGCATTCCGCCAACGGCCGGGTTCTTCGCCAAGTTCTACGTTCTGGCTGCGCTCGTCGAGCGAGGTTTCGTCATGCTCGCCGTGATCGCAGTGCTGTTGAGCGCCGTTGCCGCCTACTTTTACATCCGCATCGTCATGGTGATCTACATGCGCGAGCCGGAAAGGACGTTCGACCCGGCGCTAACACCCTTGGTTCGCGCCACGCTCGCCTTCACCGCCGCCGGCACCATCGGCATCGGCCTATTTCCGTCGTGGTTTCTGAGGCTTGCCCAACATTCTGCGTTCGGCGGCTGATCATTGAATTTGCAATGCTCCGCTCGACGGAATAAACTTACCCTTCAGGAAAGGATTGCCCAAGTCGCTTCCCGGGGCGACCGCATTACCGGTTCCAAAACGGGGTCGGTCGCGGCGCAAGCGAAGCCATCGCTGGGTGACCGGTGCAGTGCGATATGACTGCAATGGAATTCTTGCCGGTTCTGGTAATGGTCGCCGGAGTTGTTCTGGTGGCGGGAGCGACGCTTTTTGTCTCCTCGCTCCTGCGTCCGTCCAATCCCTATCCCGAAAAGAACATGCCGTATGAATGCGGCATGGACGCCGCGGGTGAGGCCGCCGCGGGGCGCTTCAGAGTGCCATTCTTTATCCTCGCGATCCTGCTGGTCGTCTTCGATGTCGAGACGATGTTCCTCTTTCCCTGGGCCGTCGTCCTGAAAGACATCGGGCTGGTCGGCTATGTCGAGATGTTCGTCTTCATATTGCTGCTTCTTGTAGGCTTCGCCTACGCCTGGCTGAAGGGAGCGCTGGAATGGGAGCAGTAAACAACGCGATCCGCGATAGCGTGCTGTTCACCACGGCCGACAGTGTCATCAATTGGAGCCGAAGCTCGGCGCTGTGGCCTGAAACCTTCGGCATTGCCTGCTGCGCCATCGAAATGATCTCAGCCGGTTGCGCCCGCTACGATCTCGACCGCTTCGGGGTGGTGTTCCGCCCCTCGCCGCGCCAGTCCGACGTCATGATCATCGCCGGCACAGTGACCCGGAAATTCGCGCCTGTCGTGCGGCGGCTTTATGACCAGATGCCGGAACCGCGCTGGGTGATCGCCATGGGCACCTGCGCCATCTCGGGTGGCGTCTACAACACCTACGCCGTGGTGCAGGGGTCGGAAACCTTCGTGCCCGTCGATGTGCATGTGCCCGGCTGTCCGCCGCGGCCCGAGGCGCTGATGCACGGTTTCCTCCTGCTTCAAGAAAAGATCAAGAGGTCCCGGGCGCTCGCCGGAACACCTCTGGATCGGGTTATAGCGCCATGAGTGTGGAGCCGTCCCTCAATCGCGCTCCGATCATGGAGCGCTTCGGAGAAACAATCGAGGACCTCGGCACTGCGCACGGTATCGACGTCTTTGCCGTTCCGCCCGAGAGGATCGTCGAATTCTGCCGGTTCCTGAAAGAGCATCCGGCACTGCAATTCGACTTCCTCTCGGACGTTTGCGGGGTCGATCATTATCCCGAGACGCCGCGGTTCGAGGCGGTCTACCATCTCTATTCGCTGCCCAACAGGTGGCGGGTCCGCATCAAGTGCCGCCTTGGCGATCCTCCTGAAGTGCCTTCGGTCACGGGAGTCTGGCGCACCGCCAACTGGCATGAGCGTGAGGCCTGGGACATGTATGGCATCCGGTTCGCGGGACACCCGGATCTGCGCCGGATCTATATGTGGGAAGGCTTCGAGGGCTTTCCCCAGCGCAAGGATTTCCCCCTCAGGGGCTATAGGGACAAGTTGAACCCATTCGGTGCCGAAGGTCCGCCGCCAACGCAGCCCGACCTTGCCACCAGGGACATTCCGCAAGGGAGGCCGTCTACGCCGGAACGTTGAGATGACAGAAGTCACCGAGCTCAGCAGGCCTGAAGGCGAAGCCCTCAATACCAGGGAAGTGCTTCTCAACCTCGGTCCGCAGCACCCCAGCACCCATGGGGTTCTTCGGCTCGTCCTCGAACTGGACGGCGAGTTCGTCGAGCGCGTCGATCCGCATATCGGCTACCTCCATCGCGGCACCGAAAAACTGGCGGAGAGCTTCACCTATACCCAGATTTTCCCGCTGACGGACCGGCTCGACTATCTCTGTCCGCCCTCGAACAACCTCGCCTTCGCGCTGGCGGTGGAGAAACTCCTCGGCATAGAAGCACCGATCCGGGCGCAATATATCCGCGTGATGATGGCCGAGTTGGCTCGGATCTCCGGTCACCTCCTGATCACGGGCGCCTTGCCGATGGATCTCGGCGCCATGACCGCGCTGCTTTACGTCATGCGCGAACGTGAAATGATCATGGACCTCCTGGAAATGATCACCGGTGCACGCATGCACACCTCGTTCTGCCGGGTCGGCGGCGTGCGCGAGGATCTGCCTGACGGATTCTTCCCCAAGATCCGGGAGTTTTGCGACATCTTCCCGAACCGAATCCGCGATTATGAGCGACTGCTCGAAGATAACCGGGTGTTTCTCAATCGCACGAAGGGGATCGGCGTGATCTCCGCCGAGGATGCTGTCGATCTCGGCCTCAGCGGTCCGAACCTGCGTGCTTCCGGTGTCGACTGGGACATCCGCCGCGATGAGCCCTACGAGATCTACGACCGGCTCGATTTCAACGTCATCACCCGTGACGAGGGCGATTGCTATGCACGCTGGCGATGCCGCGTCGACGAGATGCGCGAAAGCATGAGGATCATCGAACAATGCATCGACCAGATGCCTGAGGGGCCGTTCCAGATCGATATGCCGACGATCGCCTTCCCGCTGGACAAGGATCGGGTGCACTGCTCGATGGAGGCGCTGATCCAACATTTCGACCTGTCGGCCTACGGCTTCAAGGTGCCGAAGGGCGAGGTCTATTCGGCGATCGAGGCGCCAAAGGGCGAGCTTGGCTTTTACATCATCAGTGACGGCTCGCCAAAACCGTTCCGCATGAAGGTGCGAGCACCCTCGTTCGTCAATCTTCAGGCCCTCTTCGGGGTCACCAACGCCCGGTATCTGGCGGACATGATCGCCGTGCTCGGCAGCCTCGACCCCGTAATGGCGGAGGTGGACAAGTAGCAGAGGATTTGGACGATGATGACCATGCGCGAAAAGATCGAAGAGGCGGCGGCGCGGTATCCCGACCAGCGCTCGGCGATCATGCCCGCGCTTCGGATCGCGCAGACGGAGCATGGCCATTTGCCTGGTCCGGTGCTGGAGGAAGTCGCCAACATTCTCGGAGTCGAGCGGATCTGGGTCTACGAGCTGGCGACCTTCTACACCCTCTTCCATACCGAACCGGTGGGCATGTTCCATCTGCAGCTTTGCGACAACGTCTCCTGCATGCTGTGCAGATCCGAGGACCTGCTGAGGCATCTGGAGGAGGTCCTCGGGATCAAGAAGGGCGAAACCACTCCAGACCGGCTGTTCACGCTTTCGACCGTCGAATGCCTCGGCGCCTGCGAGATGGCTCCAGTGATGCAGGTCGGGGACGACTATCACGGCGACCTCGACATCGCGCGAATCGACGCGCTTCTCGACAGGTTGCGAACGGAGGCGAGGCAACCGACTGGTGCCGATCTCGCCTTAGCAGCACCGCCGGGAGATTACCGTCATGTTTGAACCGATCCTCCTCAAGAATGTCGACGTGCCGGGCGGTCATTTGCTGTCGACCTACGAAGCCGGCGGAGGCTACCAGGCGCTGGTCAAGGTGCTGCGCGAATACACGCCTGACGAGGTCGTTGAGCTTGTCAAACGGTCCAATCTGCGCGGTCGCGGCGGCGCCGGATTCCTGACGGGCATGAAATGGAGTTTCGTGCCGAAGCAGTCGAGCAAGCCGAAATATCTCTGCTGCAACGCCGATGAGGGCGAGCCGGGCACCTTCAAGGACCGGATCCTCATGGAGCGCGATCCGCACCAGCTCATCGAGGGGCTGGCGGTAAGCGCTTACGCGATCGGGGCCAAAACCGCCTATGTTTACATCCGCGGAGAATATGTGACGGCGATCCGTCGCCTTGAGCAGGCGATCGCCGAGGCTCACGCCAAGGGTTATCTAGGATCGCGCATTCTAGGCTCGGATTTCAATTTCACCGTCCACATCCACTGCGGCGCCGGCGCCTATATTTGTGGCGAGGAGACCGCGATGCTCGAGTCGCTCGAGGGCAGGCGGGCGCAGCCGCGATTGAAGCCGCCCTTTCCGGCCGTGGCCGGGCTCTACGCCAGCCCCACAGTGATCAACAATGTCGAGACGCTCGCTTGCGTGCCGCATATCGTTGTGCGGGGGTCGGACTGGTTTCGGGACATCGGCCCGGAGAAAAGCCCCGGCCCGAAGCTCTACTGCGTCAGCGGGCAGGTCCGTAAACCCGGCCTCTACGAGTTGCCGATGGGCATACCGCTGCGCGAACTGGTCGACCACGCCGGCGGCCCCCCACCGGGGCGCAGGATCAAAGCGGTGATCCCCGGCGGTGTATCGGCACCGGTCATCCCGGAGCATGGGCTGGACGTGGGTATGGATTTCGACTCGCTGGCTGCCGCTGGCTCGATGCTCGGTTCGGCCGGCGTTATCGTGATCGACAACTCCACCTGCATGGTCAAGGTCGCCACGCGGATCATCGAGTTCTTCCACCACGAGTCTTGCGGCAAGTGCACGCCCTGCCGGGAAGGATTGAACTGGGTCGTGAAGATCTTGCGCCGGATTGAGGCCGGGGATGGCGCACCCGGCGATCTGGAGCAGTTGGACATGCTCTGCAAAGGCATTTTCGGCAATACGTTTTGTGCTTTGGGTGATGGCGCCGCGATGGGATTGCGGGCAGCCCTTAAGCATTTCCGCGAAGAGTTCGTCGCCCATATCGAGGAACGAAGGTGCCCGCTTCACTGAAGGATTGCGTGGCACAGATTGCGAGGAAGTATGGTCAGCGTTACGATCGATGGGCAAATACTGGAAGTCGAGCCCGGCTCGACGGTGCTGCAGGCTGCCCAGCACTTAGGTATCGATATCCCGACCTTCTGCTATATGAAGCGCCTGCCGGCGCTGGCCTCCTGCCGCATGTGTCTGGTCGAGATCGAGGGGCTGCGGCGGTTGCAGCCGTCCTGCGCCACCACGGTCACCGACGGTATGGTGGTGCGGACGAATACGCCTCAGATCGAGGAAACGCGCTCTTCCATGCTCGACATGCTGCTCGCCAACCACCCCCTCGACTGCCCGATCTGCGACAAGGGCGGCGAATGCGAGCTTCAGGACATGGTGATGGCCTACGGACCCCGCAAAAGCGAGTTCCATGACCCCAAGCGCGTATTCCACTCACAGGACATCCGTCTCAGCCCCGTCATCATCATGAACGTCAACCGCTGCATCCAATGCCAGCGCTGTGTGCGGATGTGCGAGGAGGTCGTCGGCGCGGTGGCGCTGGGCACCGTCGAAAAAGGCATGGATACCGCCGTCACCGGCTTCGAGGGCAGTCTCGCAAGTTGCGACCAGTGCGGCAACTGCGTGGAGGTCTGCCCGGTCGGCGCGCTGATGAGCTTCCCCTATCGTTACAAGGCGCGCCCCTGGGATCTGGTCGAGACCGACACGGTCTGTCCGCATTGTGGCACCGGTTGCCAGCTGACCGTGGGTACGCGCAAGGGTGAGTTCCTGCGGGTGCGCTCGAAGTGGGACGAGGGCTTGAACCGCGAAACGCTCTGCGTACGGGGACGCTTTGGTCTCGATTTCGTCACCAGCCGGGACCGAATCAAGCGGCCGATGATCCGTCGGGACGGCGCCCTGGTGCCGGTTTCCTGGGACGAAGCGGGCGACTATCTGCGCCGGCGGCTATCGTCCGTCGAGGGCAAGGCAGCCGGCGGGCTGGCCTCGCCGCGACTGCCCAACGAGGTGCTCTATCAGTTCCAGAAGTTGTTGCGGACGGTGTTCCGGACCAACAACATCGACTGCTCTTCTCGCTGGTCCGCGCCCTTCGATACGCTCGGTCCGCTGGTGCGAGGGTTCTACAGCCGCGCACCGCTAGGCGATGTGATCGGCAACGACTGTATACTCATCGTCGGCGGAAACGTGACCGAGGAGAACCCGGTCACCGAATACCTATTGCGGGATGCCGCGCGGCGGCGGCAGGCCGGATTGCTCATGCTCTCCGCGCGGCCATCTCGTCTGGACGACGATGCCAGAGTGGTGGTTCGCGTACTGGCGGGCGGAGAGGCGGCGAGTATTGCGGCGGTCGTAGCCGGACTCGTGACAGCGGCTGGTCAGGCCTTGCCCGGCAGCGTTCTTGCGACCATCGAAGCAACAGTCGAGAGGTCAGCGGCGGATGCCCGCAGTGATGGGCCGGGTCGTCTGGCAACCGTGCTCAACGAGGCCGACAGCGTCACCGTGCTTGTCAGCGTCGATCTCCTGAGATCACCCGACGCGCCCGTGACGCTGCAGCAGATCAACAACCTGCTGCAGCTTCTCCGCCTGCTCGACAAAGGCCCGGCGATGCAGTTCGTCTTCGACCGTGCCAACCAGATGGGCGCCTGGGACATGGGGGGTCTGCCAGCGGCTCTGCCGGGGCTGCGGCCGGTCGCCGATGATGCGGCGCGCACGACGCTTGCGCGGAACTGGGGCGCCGAAATCCCGTCTGAACCGGGCGCGGGTCTCGATGCCATGCTGGAACTCTGCGTCGGCGGGCGGATGGGTGCGCTCTACATTGCCGGAACCGACCCCCTGATCAGCTATCCCGACCGGGCGTTCGTGCAGCAGGCGCTTGGCGCCGCCGATCTCCTGATCGTCCAGGACGCCTTTCTTACGGACACGGCCGGGCTGGCTGAGGTCGTCCTGCCAGCGGCGGGTTACGGCGAAGAATCCGGCACGTTCACCAACAACGAAGGCCGGATCCAGAAGGTTCGCAAATTCCGTGAGCTCGTTTTCGAGGCGCGAGGCAATCTGGCGATCTTCGACTTCATCGCAGCTCTCCGCAACCAGGTGCTGCAGCCTTCGACGCAAGGCGAAATTTTCGATGAGATTACCCGATTGGTTCCGGTCTATCAGGGATTGACGCAGGACGGGCTTGGCGCTGACGGCGCATTCACCAGGGCAGTGCCAACACCACAGACTGGCGTGTTCCTTGCGCCGCCGCCCGTCCCGATAGCCACCGACCGGCTCATGCTGATCACCGGCGACTGCCTGTTCCACAACGGATATCTTTCCGAACGGTCGGACATCCTGAACACGGTCGCCAACGATCCCTATGTCGCAATGAGCGCGCAGGATAGCGCACAGCTTGGCCTTTCGGATGGCGATCCGGTGATCGTGCGTTCAGCCCAGGGCGAACTGACGGCACAGCTCAAGGTCGACAGGCGGTTTCCCAAGGGTCTCGTCTTCATTCCGGAAAACTATAGAGCCTTGCGTCTCAACAGCCTGATGCGGCGGGGCGAATACCCATGCCCGGTGGAGGTCCAGAAGGTGCATGCCACTCTTGAGGCCGAATGCACGAGCCGGATCTGGCGTGGGGTCTGAAGATTTGGGGTCGGGGCGCCGCGCCTTCCGCAAGCTGCCCTGCCCCAGAGTCCTCACATCAAGCCGGCGACGTCAGTGATACCTGGTCCCGCAGATGTAATCCTGCAGTTCCTGCTCTGTGCGCTGCGCTTCGTCGAGCCTATGCTTAACCACGTCACCGATGCTGACCACGCCGACAACATCGCCTCCATCCATGACCAACACATGACGCGTACGCCGCTGGGTCATGATTCCCATCACGACGGGTAGCAAATCCCGTGTCGAACAGGTCGCCACATTGCGGTTCATGACATCCGCAACCCGCATCATCGCCGCCTCGGCCCCGTATTCCGCGACCGCGTTGCAGCAATCCCGCTCCGATAACGAACCCAGGTATTCGTCGTTCGATTGGCTGACCACGACGAAGCCGATATTGTTGTCGCGAAACAGCCTCAAGACTTCCACCATCGTCTGATCGGGAGCGACCGCGATGACACCGACACCCTTGTTCTTCATGATTTCGCCGACAAGCATCTGAGCCTCCTGTCTGCGCGCTCCGGCTTGACGGATGGCGCGCGTTCACGTTCGCCGGATATTCCGCCACCAGTTGTAGCCCTGCATCTCTTTCGTCTCGACGAGCACGTCCTTCTTTGTATTCAGGCGTGCGGAAACCACGCCGCCGCCGGTTGCCGCCTTGCCCGGCTTGGCGAGCAGGTCGTCGCGCCCGATCACCAGGTCGGCCGAGGAAAAACTCGAAAATTCGTACTGCTGGCCCAGCGCGATTGCATCTGCTGGGCAGGCGTCCTCGCACAGCCCGCAGAACAGGCAGCGAGCCGTGTCGATCTCGAATTTGGCCGGGTGCCGGTTGCCCTTCTCGTCCTCATAGGGGACGACTTCGATACAGTCGCAGGGACAGATCCGCGCGCAGAGTTCGCAGGCCACACATTTAATCTCGCCCTCTTCGTCACGCTTCAGGAAGTGATGCCCGCGGTAGCGTGAGTAGGGCAACCATTTTTCCGTGTCCGGATACTGCATGGTCACGGGGCTGGAAAACATGTAGCCGAAGGTCAGAGTCAAGGCGTTCGCCAGATCGGCGAAAAACGTCCAGCCGATCCATGTCCCAATTCTGTCTTGTGCGCGCGACATCGCCGCCTCGCTACGGAGCCGCTGCGGCTCCTAAAAGTACACCGGTTATAATTATGTTCGCCATCGAAAGAGGAAGCAAGACTTTCCATCCGATTGCCATCAGTTGGTCATAGCGATAGCGAGGGAAAGTGAAGCGGAACCATATAAACAAATAGACGAAGAACGCCACCTTGAGCAGAAACCACAGGAGCGGTGGCATGGGGACCAATATGCCGTTCCAGCCGCCGAAGAACAGGATCACCAACAGGACCGACACCAGCAATACGATGACATATTCGCTAACCATGAAGAATGCAAAGCGGATACCGCTGTATTCGGTATGGAACCCGGCCCCCAGATCGCCTTCCGCTTCCGCCAGATCGAAGGGAATGCGCTGCGCTTCGGCCAGTCCGGCGACGAAGAACACGAAGAAGCCGACCGGTTGGTAGACGATGTTCCAGACATCGGTTTGGGCCCGCACGATGTCGAGCAGGCTCATGGATTGCGCCAGCATGACCACCCCGATCACCGCGAACCCCATCGGAATCTCGTAGCTGATCATCTGCGCGCAGGTCCTGAGGCTGCCGAGGACCGCGTATTTGCTGTTAGCAGCCCAGCCGCCGAAGATAACGCCGAAGACCTCGATCCCGATCACCGCGAAGACGAAAAGGAGCGCCACATTCATGTTGGAGAGGTAGAGCGTGATCTCGGTGCCGCGGACCGAGATGGTTTCGCCGAAAGGGATTGCGACGAACACCACGAAGGGCGGAGCGAGCGCCAGGATCGGCGCCAGTTTGAACAGGAATCGGTCGGCCTCGGCCGGGATGTGGTCCTCTTTGGTTAAGAGCTTGATTCCATCCGCCACCGGCTGCAGGAGCCCATGCCACCCCACGCGCATCGGCCCCATCCGCTGCTGCATATGCCCGGCGATCTTGCGTTCCAGCCAGGTCAGCGGCAAGGGCAGCAGCAGCAAGATCGCAATCAGCAACGCGACCTTGAAAACGATCAGGCCAAAGGCGACGATAAGTTCCATGATCCGCGGCCACTTATTCATCGGGGAGAAACGCGCAACCGGATTTTCGCTCCGGCTATTCGCTGAGCACTTGTTCCCCTTGTCAGGCTACATAGTATAACGGCGACGCACCTCTTACAATATTACCCGAGTTCAGGACGACTGGCTCGATGCGTACGTCTCTGTATTGCGCTACTTCAGGACAAAACGCTATTTGTTTGCCGATCGTGAAGGCGACCAATGTGGGCATCTGTCTGGCCTTCTTCGAGAAGATGAGCTCTTCGTGCCGGCGATTTGCTTAGATGGGCTTTGGAATCAAAAAAGCCCGCGAGCTGCGGGCTTTTTGCATTTGGTTGCGGGGGCAGGATTTGAACCTGCGGCCTTCAGGTTATGAGCCTGACGAGCTACCGGGCTGCTCCACCCCGCGGAATTATTTTACAGCAGAAAGGGCCGCTGTCGCGACCCTTTTGTGTTGGCCTGGGCCGGATTGTGATTGAGAAGATTTTAGTTGCGCTTTGCAGACCTGGCAGCGACCTACTCTCCCGCGTCTTAAGACGAAGTACCATGGGCGCAGGGGCGTTTCACGGCCGTGTTCGGAAAGGGAACGGGTGCAGCCACCCCGCCATAACCACCAGGTCGGCAAAGCGCAACTTTTTGTTTGAGAAGCTGGATTTGGGTTTGAGCGAATAGGGAGTAGCAAATAGCGAATAGATTTCGCTGCTGCTCTTTCGCTGGTTTTGAACACGTCTTTGGAGCGGATGAGGAGCAACTATTCGCTACTCCCTATTCGCTATTCGCATTATCGAACTTTGTTCGATGAGCACAGTCAATGAGAACGATCAAGCCGATCGAGCTATTAGTACCGGTAAGCTTCATGCGTTGCCGCACTTCCACACCCGGCCTATCAACGTGGTCGTCTTCCACGGCTCTGATAGGGAACACTCGTTTTCAGGTGGGTTTCCCGCTTAGATGCCTTCAGCGGTTATCCCGTCCATATATAGCTACCCTGCTATGCCCTTGGCAGGACAACAGGTCCACCAGAGATATGTCCATCCCGGTCCTCTCGTACTAGGGACAGATCCTGTCAATATTCCTACACCCACGGCAGATAGGGACCGAACTGTCTCACGACGTTCTGAACCCAGCTCACGTACCGCTTTAATTGGCGAACAGCCAAACCCTTGGGACCTGCTCCAGCCCCAGGATGCGATGAGCCGACATCGAGGTGCCAAACAACCCCGTCGATATGGACTCTTGGGGGTCATCAGCCTGTTATCCCCGGCGTACCTTTTATCCGTTGAGCGATGGCCCTTCCACGCGGGACCACCGGATCACTATGACCGACTTTCGTCTCTGCTCGACTTGTCAGTCTCGCAGTCAGGCGGGCTTATGCCATTGCACTCGACGACCGATTTCCGACCGGTCTGAGCCCACCATCGCGCGCCTCCGTTACTCTTTCGGAGGCGACCGCCCCAGTCAAACTACCCACCATACACTGTCCCGGACCCGGATGACGGGCCGCGGTTAGACATCCATGACGATAAGGGTGGTATTTCAAGGATGGCTCCACGGAAACTGGCGTCCCCGCTTCAAAGCCTACCACCTATCCTACACATGCCGACACGAATGCCAGTGTAAAGCTATAGTAAAGGTGCACGGGGTCTTTCCGTCTGACCGCAGGAACCCCGCATCTTCACGGGGAATTCAATTTCACTGAGTCTATGTTGGAGACAGCGGGGAAGTCGTTACGCCATTCGTGCAGGTCGGAACTTACCCGACAAGGAATTTCGCTACCTTAGGACCGTTATAGTTACGGCCGCCGTTTACTGGGGCTTCGATTCAAAGCTTGCACCTCTCCTCTTAACCTTCCAGCACCGGGCAGGCGTCAGACCCTATACGTCGTCTTGCGACTTCGCAGAGCCCTGTGTTTTTGATAAACAGTCGCTACCCCCTGGTCTGTGCCACCCCATCATAGTTGCCTAAAATGGGGTCACGCTTCTTCCGAAGTTACGCGTGCAATTTGCCGAGTTCCTTCAACATAGTTCTCTCAAGCGCCTTGGTATACTCTACCTGACCACCTGTGTCGGTTTCGGGTACGGTCTATACGGTGGAGCTATTTCCTGGAACCGCTCCGCTGCCCTGATAATCCAATAAACCAGAACAACTTGTGCAATCCGTCACTACCACCAGGCCCACGAATATTAACGTGGTTCCCATCGACTACGCGTGTCCGCCTCGTCTTAGGGGCCGGCTAACCCTGCTCAGATTAACTTTAAGCAGGAACCCTTGGTCTTTCGGCGAGAGGGTCTCTCACCCTCTTTATCGTTACTCATGTCAACATTCGCACTTCCGATACCTCCAGGACCCCTCACGGGTATCCCTTCATCAGCTTACGGAACGCTCCGCTACCACGTGTATTGCTACACATCCTCAGCTTCGGTGCATGGCTTCAGCCCCGTTACATTTTCGGCGCAAAGACCCTTATTTAGACCAGTGAGCTGTTACGCTTTCTTTAAATGATGGCTGCTTCTAAGCCAACATCCTGGTTGTTTTGGGATCCTCACATCCTTTCCCACTTAGCCATGACTTGGGGACCTTAGCTGGAGGTTAGGGTTGTTGCCCTTTTCACGACGGACGTTAGCACCCGCCGTGTGTCTGCCGAGTAGTACTCCCCGGTATTCGGAGTTTGGTTAGGATCAGTAAGACGGTGAGTCCCCATAGCCCATCCAGTGCTCTACCCCCGGGGGTATTCGCTCGACGCTCTACCTAAATAGATTTCGCGGAGAACCAGCTATTTCCGAGTTTGATTGGCCTTTCACCCCTAGCCACAAGTCATCCCAATCTATTGCAACAGATGCGGGTTCGGTCCTCCAGTTGGTGTTACCCAACCTTCAACCTGCTCATGGCTAGATCACTCGGTTTCGGGTCTAATGCAACAAACTATATCGCCCTGTTCAGACTCGCTTTCGCTGCGCCTACACCTACCGGCTTAAGCTTGCTTGTTACACTAAGTCGTTGACCCATTATACAAAAGGTACGCCGTCACCCTTGCGGGCTCCGACTGTTTGTAGGCATCCGGTTTCAGGTTCTATTTCACTCCCCTTGTCGGGGTGCTTTTCACCTTTCCCTCACGGTACTTGTTCGCTATCGGTCATGCACGAGTACTTAGGCTTGGAGAGTGGTCTCCCCATGTTCAGACAGGATTTCTCGTGTCCCGCCCTACTCTAGGACAATCGTGATATCTACGCGTACGGGGCTGTCACCCACTACGGCCGCACTTTCCAGAGCGTTCCACTTTAATCACAATTGCCACTGGCCTGGTCCGCGTTCGCTCGCCACTACTTGCGGAGTCTCGGTTGATGTCCTTTCCTGCAGGTACTTAGATGTTTCAGTTCCCTGCGTTCGCTTCTTACACCCTATGTATTCAGGTGCAGATACCTTATCACAATGCTTGGAACCTGGCGTCGCTTCGCGACGCTGGCGAATAGTTGGTAGCGAGTAGCGAACAGTTTTTAAATTCTATTCGCTATTCGCTATTCCTATTCGCGGCGCCTGCGGCGCCAGATTCCCAAGCATTTAAGGTGGGTTGCCCCATTCGGAGATCCATGGATCAAAGCTCATTCGCAGCTCCCCACGGCTTTTCGCAGCGTATCACGTCCTTCATCGCCTGTGCATGCCAAGGCATCCACCAAATGCCCTTACGACACTTAATCGTTCTCATTGCCAATGCTCATCTATATTTGGATTTGGCAAACCTTATCCACTCGGCTTTCGCCCCAGTTTGAGACGAAAGAGTGGGGGTGCCAAATCTGACCATCCGGACAACCTTGCGATTGCCGTGCAGTCAGTCCAAAATCCGGTTACCTTTTACAACCGGATCATTTCATGATGCCATCGACGTGTTCGACCTGATCACTTTATCGGAGCTACGCCGAGCAGCTCGCTTGTGTCAGGTCTTAAGACCAGCTTCTCGAGATATGATCCGATACCGCGCGGTCAGGCAACGGTAATCCGATCGTTCATCAGACATTGCCCAAG
>NC_007761.1:4277500-4381608 GCF_000092045.1 Rhizobium etli CFN 42
CGCCGGCGGGCTTGCCTTCACGGTGCCGGTGCTCGTCGGATCAGCCATGCTGCACGAGGGAGCGGTCATCAGCTCGGTCTATGAGCGGACCCAGGGCCTCGTGCGGCCGATGCTGGAGCGATACGGCATGCAGCCGGGCGACGTCATCATCATTGCGTCGAATTCCGGCGTGAACGCCGCACCGATCGAGGCCGCGGACTACGCGCATGAAATCGGCGCGAAAGTGATCGCCATCACCTCGATCGCCTATTCGACAGCGATCGCCAACGGTCGCCGGCGGCTCGCCGAGGTCGCCGATATCGTGCTCGACAACGGACTGCCGCCCGGCGACGCCGTCGTCAATCTGGAAGGCACCGGGCTTCGGGTCGGGCCGGTCTCGACGGCGGTCGGGGTGACGGTCATCAATGCGATCTTCGCCGAAGTCGCCTCGGAGCTTTCCAAGTCAGGCGATGCGCCTGTTTATCTCAGCGCCAACATGCCGGGGGCAGCCGAGATCAACCAGAAGCTCGTCAAGAAATATCGGCCGCGCAACCCGCACCTCTGAGAGAGCACCTCGTTGGGCGTCTTCAAACTTTCCGAAATTCTAACCGGTAGATCACTTCTTCGCCGGTCGTCGGGTCTGTTCCCGGCGCGTCGCTGATCACCAGCCTATCGCCGTCGAGGATGTAGGGACGGATGAGGTCGGTTGTGCCCCAAGCCGGATTCCAGCTCGCATCGACATGGTGGATAACCCTATCGTCCTCCAGCGTGTAGGAAGCGGAATAGGCCAGCATAGAATCGAAAAGTGCGATCTTTTCATCGTCCGCGGGGCGCGGCCCCTTGAGCGCGGGCCGATGACGGTTCACGACGAGCGCCATCATACGTCCATCGGCATGATAGGCGATATATCCGATGGGATCGGCCCCCATGGCGTCGGTCACTTCACCTGACGCCACGACCTTTCGGGTCCAGGAGATCATTCGCCAGGTTCCAACCAGTGCGGCAACATTCGCCATCGGTCCCCTCCAAAAGCGCTGTTGGATGAGCCGACAATATCAGATGGTGGATGTGCGGGACAGATGTAGCCGCGATACCGGTCGAGGCTGCTTCGACTTCGGAACCGCCGAGACGGCGGCCCCGTATTCATGCATGCGTCGAGAAGTAGCTGCTAGAAGCAGCCCTTGCCGAGATCAATCCTTGGCGCGTTCGACGTAGGAATTGTCTTCCGTCGCGATGACGACGCGGGTGCCGGCGTCGATATGCGGCGGGACCGATGTGCGGATGCCGTTGGAGAGCATGGCCGGCTTGTAGGACGAGGATGCCGTCTGGCCCTTGACGACCGGTTCCGTCTCGACGATCTCGAGCGTGACGTGGCGCGGCAGTTCGAGCGCCAGCGGAACGCCTTCATGGATCGACAGGATGCAGGTCATGCCTTCCTGGAGATAGGCCTTCTGGTCGCCCATGGTTTCGGCGCTGACGACCACCTGGTCGTAGGTCGCCGGGTTCATGAAATGGAAGCCTTCGCCGTCTTCATAGAGGTACTGGAAGTTCACGTCTTCGACGAAGGCGCGTTCGACCTGTTCGGTGGTGCGCCAGCGCTCGGAAACCTTCACGCCGTCGACGATGCGGCGCATGTCGACCTGGGTGACAGGCGTGCCCTTGCCCGGGTGAAAATTCTGGGCGGTGAGAACAACGTAGAGCTTGCCGTCCACGTCGAGAACGTTGCCCTTGCGGACCGAAGAGGCGATGACCTTGACCATAAGACTTCCTTGTAACTCGGCTTTCGGCGTCGTAGAGGACTGTCGAGACGCCCTGAAGATGCAAATGTTTTTCTTTGGGGGCGCAACTAACCTAAAATCCGGGAAATAGCCACCCCCATACCGGCTTCTCCGGCGAAGAAAGCTTGGAATGAATTTTTCGGCCAAAGCGTCCCCCTGGTGGACCCCGTCCGTGCATGCCGACCGCCGCCCGTTCCTGATCGGGCGCAATGCGATTCAGGCGGCATTGCGCGGGTTTTTCGCGCGCGAGGATTTCATCGAGGTCGATACGGCGGTGCTGCAGGTCTCGCCAGGCAACGAAGCGCATCTGCATGCCTTCGCGACGCAAGCGATAACGACAGACGGTCAGACGGCGCCGTTCTACCTGCACACCTCGCCGGAATTCGCCTGCAAGAAGCTGCTTGCGGCGGGCGAGCAGCGCATCTCCTGTTTTGCCCATGTCTATCGCAATCGCGAGCGCGGGCCGTTGCACCATCCCGAATTCACCATGCTCGAATGGTACCGGGCCGGTGAAAGCTACGAGAGCCTGATGATGGACTGCGTGCGGATTCTGGCGCTCGCGGCTGAAACGGTGAAGACGTCGATGTTAGCCTATCGCGGCGCGAAGAGCGATCCCTTCGCAGGACCGGAGCGGATCAGTGTCGCCGGAGCCTTCGAGCGCCACGCCGGCATCGATCTCCTTGCCTCCGTCGCCGACGACGGTTCGACCGATCGCGACCATCTGGCGGCCGAACTTAGGCGCGTCGGCATGCGTGTCGCCGATGACGATGGCTGGGCCGATCTGTTCAGCCGGGTGCTGGTCGAAAAGGTCGAGCCGCATCTCGGCTTCGGCCGCATCACCATCCTCGACGAATACCCGGTCTCGGAGGCAGCGCTTGCGCGCCCCTCGGCGCGCGACCCCCGGGTCGCCGAGCGCTTCGAGCTCTATGCCTGCGGCGTCGAGCTTGCCAATGGTTTCGGCGAGCTCACCAATGCTGGCGAACAGCGGCGGCGCTTCGAGATCGAGATGGCCGAGAAGGCCCGGATCTACGGCGAGACTTATCCGGTCGATGAGGATTTCCTCTCGGCACTGTCGCTGATGCCCGAGGCAAGCGGCATCGCGCTCGGCTTCGACCGGCTGGTGATGCTGGCGACAGGGGCGTCGCGTATCGACCAGGTGCTCTGGGCGCCGGTTGCGGAGTACGGAAGATGAATGCCGTCAAACCGATCAAGAGCGTCGACGACCTTGTCGAAGCGGGGCTTGCTACGCCTGCCGATCGTGCAGCGCTCGAGGCGGTGACCGCGCGTTACGCGATCACGCTGACGCCTGAGATCACCAGGCTGATCGATCGCGCCGATCCCAACGACCCGATCGCCCGGCAATTCGTGCCTGACGCTGCCGAACTCGTCGTCGCGCCGGAAGAACGTGCCGATCCGATTGGCGATCACGCTCACAGCCCTGTCGAGGGCATCGTGCACCGTTATCCCGACCGGGTGCTGCTGAAGGCCGTGCATATCTGCCCGGTCTATTGCCGCTTCTGCTTCCGCCGCGAAATGGTCGGGCCGCAGGGCCTCGGCACGCTCGATGCGGCGGCGATGGAGGCAGCCTTCGATTACATCGGGAGCCATCAGGAGATCTGGGAGGTCATCCTGACCGGCGGCGACCCGCTGGTACTTTCGCCGCGCCGGCTCCGTGAGATCATGAAGGCACTCGCTAATATCTCGCATGTGAAGATCGTGCGTTTCCACACGCGCGTTCCCGTCGTCGATCCCGAGAAAATCGACGCGGCGCTCATCGCCGCGCTGAAGGCGAGCGGTAAGACGGTCTATGTGGCGCTGCACGCCAACCATCCCCGCGAGCTGACGATGGAAGCGCGGGCGGCCTGCGCGCGCTTGGTCGATGCCGGCATCGTCATGGTCAGTCAATCGGTGCTGCTCAAGGGTATCAACGACGATCCCGCAATTCTTGCCGACCTAATGAAGGCATTCGTCGAAAACCGCGTCAAACCTTATTACCTCCATCATCCCGATCTCGCGCCCGGCACCGGTCATTTCAGATTGACGATCGAGGAGGGGCAGAGGATCGTGGCGGCACTGCGCGGGCAGATTTCCGGCCTCTGTCAGCCGACTTACATCCTCGATATTCCGGGCGGTCACGGCAAGGCTGTCGTCAGCGGAAGCACCGTTCAGGCAACGGGCGACGGCTGTTATTCTGTCTCAGATTACCGCGGCGGCGAGCATTCCTATCCGCCTGCCTGATGACGCGAAGCCGGACTTTCCGTGTCATTTCTGTACTCGCTGCTTCGGAAGCCGTGTCGAACATAATTAATCGAATGATCTTAGCTCATTGAATAAAATACATATTCGATCCTTTATCGGAGGGATTCGCTAAAATCCTAACTATGAGGAACAATCATCTTTAACCCAATAAATTAGCGGAACGTTCTATTTTCCGTACTAAAAGAACGCTCATGACAAGGCGATGAACGCCGGTTCGGGATCATGAGATTCTTGGAGTGATGGGATGAATAAGACAATCCGCGACCTCGTAGCCAAATTCGGCAAGCTTCCTACGTCGGTCGACCAGATCGCAGACGACGCCGATCTTTATGCGGCGGGTCTGACGTCCTTTGCCTCGGTGCAGTTGATGCTGGGCATCGAAGAGGCGTTCGACATCGAATTCCCCGACAATCTCCTGAACCGCAAATCCTTCGCGAGCATCTCGGCCATCGCCAAGACGGTCGATATCATCCAGGACGGCCGGAAGGTCGCCTGATGAACTTCCCCGTCAAGATCCTAGAGGACGACCTTGTCGCAAGGGTCGCCCGTGTCGCCGAAGTTGCGGCGAGACATGCGGATGCCGTCGATGCCGAAGGCCGCTTTCCCCGCGAAGCGGTCGATGCGATGAAGGCCGAAAGGCTGCTCGGCATCCAGGTGCCGCGCCATCTCGGCGGCGAATCCGCCTCGATCACCGAAATCGCCGAATTGTGTTCGATGCTCGGCCAGGCCTGTGCGGCGAGCGCCATGGTCTTCGCCATGCACCACATCAAACTGTCGAGCCTCGTCGAACACGGCGCCGACAGCGATTGGCACCGTAGTTTCATGCGCAGCATCGCGGCCGACCAGCTGCTGATCGCCTCCGCCACCACCGAGGGCGGCATCGGCGGAAACCTACGCAACAGCATCTGCGCGGTCGAAGTCGATGGTGATACTTGTCGCCTTGAAAAAGATGCGACCGTCATTTCCTACGGTTCGCATGCCGATGCGATCCTCATCACGTCGCGTGCCCACGCGCAGGCGGCTTCTTCCGATCAGGTGCTGACGGCCTTCCTCAAGGACCAGTATACGCTCGAAAAAACGCATGCCTGGAATACGCTCGGCATGCGCGGCACTTGTTCCGACGGTTTCCTCTTCAAAGGCGAAGCGCCGGCTCGGCAAATTCTGCCGAAGCCTTTCGCCGAGATCGCGGCGCAATCCATGCTCGCTTCCTCGCATCTGCTCTGGAGCGGCGTCTGGTACGGCATCGCGGTCGACGCGGTCGCCCGCGCCCAGACCTTCGTCCGCGCCGCTGCCCGCAAGGCCCCCGATGCCCAGCCTCCGGGCGCGCTGCGTCTCGCCGAAGTTTCGAACCTGCTGCAGATGGTGAAATCCAACGTTGTCGCGGGCCTCAAGGCCTATGAACATGCCAGATCCGATCCGGATAGGCTGTCGTCGATGGGTTTTGCCGTAGCGATGAACAACGTCAAGATCGCCTCTTCCGAGACGATTCTGGAGATCGTCAATCACGCCATGCTGATCTGCGGCATCATGGGCTACAAGAATGGTACGCCTTTCAGTCTCGGACGGCATCTGCGCGACGCCCATTCCGCACAGCTCATGATCTCGAACGATCGCATCCTCGGCAACACGTCGAGCATGCTTCTCGTCCATAAGCAGGACACTAGTCTACTGGGGTAAAGCCATGGATATGCAGACCTCGTTTCTGGACCGGCTCTTCGAGTCCGGCCTGCTGATCGATACCGGCGTTGATGGTCTCTATGGCCGCAGCGGCCAGTTCGAAGATGTCATCACCGCCTTCGAACGGTTGATCGACAGGTTCGGCGGCGCCGACGGCGCCGAGGCGATGCGTTTCCCGCCCGGCATGAACCGCGCACTCTTCGAAAAGAGCGGTTACATGAAAAGCTTCCCGCAGCTGGCCGGCACGGTGCACAGCTTCTGTGGCAGCGAGCTCGATCATATGAGCCTGCTTGAATGCATGGAGGTCGGCCAGGACTGGACCAAGGACCAGCAAGCGACCGATATCGTGCTGACGCCGGCCGCCTGCTACCCGCTTTATCCAACCGTCGCCAAGCGGGGCAACCTGCCGAAGACGGGCGGCCTCTTCGACTTGCAATCCTACTGCTTCCGCCATGAGCCGTCGAAGGATCCGGCCCGCCAGCAGCTGTTCCGTATGCGCGAATATGTCTGCATGGGAACGGAGCAGCACGTCACCGATTTCCGCCAGCGCTGGATGGACCGTGGCGTCGAAATGATGAAGCAGGTCGGCCTCGACGTGACCATCGACGTTGCCAACGACCCGTTCTTCGGCCGCGCCGGCAAGATGATGGTCAACAATCAGCGTGACCAGAACCTGAAATTCGAGCTGCTGATCCCGATCGCCTCAGTGGCCAAACCGACCGCCTGCATGAGCTTCAATTACCATCAGGACTCCTTCGGTCTGAAGTGGGGCCTCAATCTCGAGGACGGCAGCGTTGCGCATACCGCCTGCGTCGGCTTCGGTCTGGAGCGTATCGCGCTCGCCCTCTTCCACCACCACGGGCTCGATGTGAAGGAATGGTCGGCCGGCGTACGGAAAACGCTGTGGGGCTGATGACGGCGATGGCATCGGTCTTCCCGGGGATAAGCCCGGAAAACTACCGGCAGCACGCGCTGCATTCCGGCGAGCGTGCATGGCCGGAAACCAACTGCTATGTCGATCTCTGGATCGAAGTGCTGGCAACATCGGGCGCCGCGCCCGAGGCGATGCTGGGTTTCACCCTGGCGCAGGACTTCGAGGGCGACCAGTTCACCTTCTTCAAGGTGCCGCTCGAAGATCTCGAAGCGCTTTATGGGATTCGCGCGACCGAGCTTGCGATCTACGACCGTGTCGAATGCCATGTTGAGGTGCAGATTGCGCGGGGTCGTCTCTGCCTGATCGAGATGGATTCCTTCTATATGCCGGATACGCGCGGCACCGCCTACCGGCAGGAGCACGGCAAGACGACGGTTGCGATCAACCGGCTGGACGTTACGGCAAAGCGCGTCGAATATTTTCACAATGCCGGCTATTTCCAGCTTGAAGGCGAGGATTTCGACGGACTGTTCCAGCTGCAGCTGACGGAAAGCGATCCGCCGTTCCTGCCCTATACGGAATTTGCACGATTTCCGGAAAAGCCGGCTGATGAAGCGCATCTGCGCGCGACCGCGCGGCGGCTTGCCGCTTTTCATTTCACTAGGCGTCCGCGGGAAAATCCGATCCGCGCCTTCGCGGCGGTCTTTCCGCAGCAGGTCGAAGCGGTGGCGGATCGGCCGTTCGGCTTCTTCCACAAATACGCTTTCAACACGCTTCGCCAGGTCGGCGCCAATTTCGAGCTGGCGGCCGATCATCTGGCATGGCTTTCACCGGATGAATTCGCAGCCGCCGCCGAGCATGCCAGGCGCATTTCGGACGTAGCGAAATCCGTGCAGTTCCAGCTTGCCCGCGCCGTTGCTCGCAGGAAGTTCGAGCCGCTGCAGGCAGCCCTTGATCCGGCCGCCGATGCATGGGATTCCATGATGGCATCACTTGCGGAGCGAATCTGAGGCCGGAGATCAGAGAATGCGGGGGCGTTTGGCAAGCATCGGCGGCAGGGAAAGCGTGCTTTCCGAAGGCTGGAATCTGATCCTGACGGAGCCGGGCGCCTGCGCCGTACCGCACGATATTCCTCTCTCCGCGCAATTCATTCCTGCACCCGTTCCCGGCACCGTTGCGGCAGCGCTTGAAAAAGCCGGGCTCTTCGACCGGGAAAATCCCGAGCCGCTAAATATGAAGGACGCGTGGTATCTGTGCCGGCTTTTTGATGCCGAGCCAGGCGAAGCCATCCTGCGTTTCGGCGGGCTTGCCACGATTTGCAATGTCTTCCTCAACGGTCAGGAAATCCTCTTTTGCGAGAGCATGTTCACGGCGCATGAGCTCCCGGTGACGCTTTCGGGCGGCGACGAGCTGGCGCTCTGCTTCCGGGCACTCGGCCCCCGGTTGTCAGAGCCCGGTCCGCGGGCGCGCTGGCGGCCGCAGATGATCACGCCGGCGGGTCTGAAGAATTTCCGCACGACGCTGCTCGGCCATATGCCGGGCTGGTGCCCCGATATCCATGCGGTCGGGCCGTGGCGGCCAATTTCATTGGTGCGACGCGATCCCGTATCGATCGACAATGTCTCCATCCGCGCGGTCCTGGAGGAGAGCGGCGCCGGCCGGCTGAGCGTCTCCCTGCGTAACAATGCCGAAGATCCAGCAATGCTGCTGCGCTGCGGCGGCATGGAACAGCCCTTCGAGAAAATCGGCGAGAATCATTACTCGGCTATCCTCAAGCTGTCCGATATCGACCCCTGGTGGCCGCATACGCACGGCACTCCGCGTCTCTATGATGTGACGCTGGTTTTCGACGGCGAGGAATATTCGCTCGGCAGCACCGGCTTCCGGCGCATTGACGTCGACCGCAGTGCGGATGGCGAAGACTTCGCGCTCCTTATCAACGGCGAGCGTGTGTTCTGCCGCGGCGCGGTCTGGACGTCCGCCGATATTGCGCGGCTGCCCGGCGGGCGGGCGGATTATGAGCCCTTCTTGCGGCTTGCCTGTCAAGCCGGCATGAACATGATCCGCATCGCCGGCACCATGGCTTACGAGACGCCCGATTTCTTTGCGCTCTGCGACGAGCTCGGCCTGCTCGTCTGGCAGGATTTCATGTTTGCCAATTTCGACTATCCGCGTAACGACAAGGCTTTTCTCGGCCACGTTCATGCCGAGGTCGAGGAGTTCCTGTACGGCGTCCAGGCGTCGCCTTCCCTTGCCGTTCTCTGCGGCGGCAGCGAGATCCATCAGCAGGCGGCAATGCTCGGCCTGCCCATGGAATTCTGGAGTGGACCGGTGACCGACGAAATCATCCCGGCCATCGCCGGCCGCATGCGTCCCGACGTGCCCTATGTGCCGAATTCGCCATACGGCGGAGCGATGCCCTTTTCGCCCAATTCAGGCGTTGCGCATTATTACGGCGTCGGCGCCTATATGCGGCCGATTGCCGATGCCCGCCGCGCCGATGTGCGCTTTGCCTCCGAAAGCCTCGCCTTTGCGCATGTGCCGCAGCAAAGGACGCTGCAGCGCCATCTCGATGTGCCCGCCGTCCACAGCCCACTGTGGAAGGCGCGGGTGCCCCGCGATCGCAGCGCATCCTGGGATTTCGAGGATGTTCGCGACTTTTATTTGAAGCTTCTCTACGATTTCGACCCGGCCCGGCTGCGCCGCGAAGATCCGGAACGCTATCTCGATCTTTCCCGTGCCGTTACCGGCGAGGTGATCGAAGAGACCTTCGCCGAATGGCGGCGCAAGGGCTCCGGCTGCAACGGGGCGCTCGTCTGGACGCTGCAGGATCTGCTGCCCGGCCCCGGCTGGGGGGTAATCGATTCCACCGGCGAGCCGAAACCTGTCTGGTATGCGACGCGCCGTGCCTTCCGGCCGGTTCAGGTGGTCTTCACTGACGAGGGAACCAACGGTCTCGACGTGCATGTCGTCAACGAGACGGACACCGACCTCGACCTGGAACTCGAGGTCGTCTGCCTACGTGATGGAAAACAGCAGGTGGTCAGCGGCAACATGGCTTTCAAGCTGGCCGCAAGAAGCGTGGAGCGCTTTGCCTCCACCGCGCTGTTCGGCGCCTTCTTCGATACGACCTATGCCTTCCGCTTCGGCCCGCCGGCGCATGATGCAAGTGTGGCGCGCCTGCGCTCCCTCGCCGATGGCGCCGTTCTCGCGGAAAGCTTCCATTTCCCCTGCGGGCGCGGAAAAGCACTACACGACGCCAATATCGAGGCGTCGCTCGGCAGAGACGGCGACAGCTGGGTTATCGATCTCAGGACCGACCGGCTGGCGCAATCTGTGCATATCGACGTCGAAGGCTACAGGGCCGAGGACGACTGGTTCCACCTTGCTCCCGGTCCGGTGCGGCGCGTGAAGCTCTTCGCGCTGTCCGACACCGAGAGCGATGTTCCCCCGACGGGCGAAATCAGAAGTCTAGGCAGTTCGCGCCGCATCGGGGTCACGGGCTGAGGCTCGCAGAGAACAATGCAAACTCATCGGAAGTTCGTAATTTGAGAACGGTATATCGCTACCTACGTGCCCATGTCCTGCAGCGGCTGATCCCGCGGTCGCGTCTCGCCTTCAATCCGCGCAAGCCGGTCGAAATCGTCGGTTATCTCTCAATGCCCGTTGGTGTCGGTGAATCGGCAAGGCTTTGTGCGGGGGCGCTTTCCCAAGCGGGACGGGCGGTTTCGCTCTCAGACGTCAGCACGCACCCGGATGAAAAATCCTTCGTCGGCTGGGTGTCGTCGCATCTTTCGGCCGAACCGCCGGGAAGCCGTATCTGGCATCTCAATCCGCCGATGCTGCCGCGCGCCATCCTGAAGATGGGTGTCGGCAATTTCATCCGCGCCTTCAACATCGGCTATTTCGCCTGGGAGCTTGCAGTCGTGCCGACAGAGTGGCGCAATGGGTTGCGTTACATGAATGCCGTCTTCGTGCCATCGGAATTCACGAGGCGGGCGATCGCACCGCTGACGGCGGCGCCCGTGATCGTGGTACCGCATCCCGTCACCGAGAAGCCGGCGAGCGAAGGCATGCGGGAGAAATTTGGCATCGACCAGGATGCCTTTCTCGTCAGCTTCATCTTCAGCGCCGGCTCTTCGATCAACCGGAAGAACCCGCAGGCCGTGATCGAGGCCTTCAGACTGTTCAGCGCCGAATGCCCGAGCGCCTTTCTGTTGATGAAGGCGAGCGGCGACCTCGACAAGGATCAGGGCTTGCGCGAACTGATTGCTTCGGTCGCCGGCAATAGCCGTGTGAGGATCATCACCGACAAGCTCTCGAACGCCGAGATCAACGGCCTCATCCGCTCTTCCAATGCCTATCTTTCGCTGCATCGCTCTGAAGGTTTCGGCCTGACGGTTGCCGAGGCGATCATGCAGTGTACGCCTGTCGTTTCCACAGCCTGGTCGGGCACGGAAGATTTCTGCGATCCCGACAATACCTGGCTGGTCGACGCTCCCCTCATTCCCGTCGTCGACACCCATCCCGAATTTGCCGGGCTCGAAAGCGCGGTCTGGGCGGATCCCCCTCCTGAAATCGCGGCCGCGCATCTCGGCGATATCTTCCGTGCGCCCGAGCATGCACGAGAGAAGGCCGCGAAGGCGCGGGAATTCCTGCGCCGCTACCTCGCAGAGAACAGTTACGAGAAGGCGCTCCAGAAGCTGGCGGCGATGCAGGCCAGCTAAGGTGAGGTCACCGCTCCGCTTTATTTTAACATTTCCGCATTAGTGATGACGGGTATCCGGCCTTAGGCTGATCCCCGCGGATGGACAGATGTCGAAGGGTATTATCGCAAATTCGGTGATGAATGCGGCGGCAGGCATGCTGCTGTTGCTGACGGGCTTCGTCTCCTCGATCATCACCGCGCGCCTGCTTGGGCCGGAAGCCAACGGCATCGTCGCCTTCTCGCTGTGGCTGGTGATGACGGGCGCCTCGATCGCCGAGCTCGGCTCCAGCATCACGCTGCTGAAGACCCTGCCGCAGCTTGCAGCGGAGGGCTATGACGCGCGCCGCCGGCAAGGCTTTGCCGCCATCCTCGTCGGCTTCATGATGTTTTCGACCGTCGCGCTGTTGGCGCTCTACGCCCTGTTTTTCCTGACTTCCGAGGAGATGCACTGGGCGGAGACCGCGCCTTCCGTCGCGCTTGTCACCGGCGCGCTGTTCTTCATCCAGGCGATCGGATCTTTCGTCAAATTCTACCTGATCGGCGAAAAGAAGCTGGGCACCTTCTTCAAGCTGACCGTCGCCGTCTCCATCATACAGCTTGCCGGCGTCGCCGCCGGCGCCGTGCTTTATGGCGTCGAGGGCGTTCTCGTCGGTTATGCGCTCGGACAGCTCGTGCTGTTTTTCGCCACACTGCCGATCCTTCTTGCACGGCGCGACTGGTGCGGGGTTTCACTCAAGTACCTCGCCTCCTCCTCCATCATCCTCTCGATCCAGTTCATCATCGATTCCATTTTCCTCAACCGGCTCGAACTGCTCTTCCTGCAGCAGTTCTGGTCGGTGGAAATGGTTGGCTATTATGCCGTCGGTCTGTCGATCGCCAATATCGCGCTGCAACTGCCGATCCAGATGACCGGCAGCCTGCTGCCCTATTATTCCGAACGTCGGCACAGCAGCGACGATTCGACCTTGCCGGTCGAGGTCTTCGCCGCCGTCACCCGCAGCATGGCCTATATCGTGCTGCCGATGAGCCTCGGGCTGGCCGCGATCTCCAGCGAACTGGTACTCGTGGTGTTCGGGGAAGCCTTCCGCCGTAGCGGCACGGTGGTCGCGCTGCTCGCGCTCGTCGCTCCCGCCTACACCTTCATGCAGATCCTCAGCCTCTATCTGCTGTCGATGGACAGGGCCCGCTCCCGCCTCAACATCAGTGTGATAGGTGGCCTCCTCATGGTAGCGGGTTGTTTACTGGTCGTACCTAGGCTTGCCGCCGAGGGGGCCGCAATCGTGCGCATTCTCGTATTCGTTGCGATGTCGGTGATGATGATCAGACAGACCGGATTCGGGTCCCAGCTTTCGGGTCTCTACGCAAGCCTGACGAAGGTGACGCTCGCCTCCGTCTTGTGCGCCTGCGCGGCGATTTCAGTGCTGGAATTCGTCCATGGCCTGATCGGCCTTATCTCCGCGATCTTCGCCGGCACGCTCGCACATTTCGCCGCACTCCGCGTGCTGCGCGCCGTGCCCGCCGAGGATGTCGAGGTCATGCGCTCCATTGTCGAAAAGATGCCGTCGGCGCTGCGGCGGCCGGTCGGCCGCGTGATCGACTTCATTGCGCCTTGGCGCCCCGGCGATCCCGACCGTGCCAAGGTCGCGCCCGGCGAACTTTCGCTCGAACCGGCCGAAGGTGCCGGCCGCAGCGCCGCCCTGCCCGTCGTCTTCGACGGCACGATCGGCCTGTTCATGCCTGAAAGTCCTCAAGCCGGGAAACGCTCGGCTGCGGTGCTCTTCGTCAGCCCCTGGGGCTTTGAGGAAATGTGCAGCCGCAAGTTCTTCCGCGTCGCGGCCGAACATTTCTCCGAGATCGGCGTACCCAGCCTGCGCTTCGATTACCCCGGTACCGGCGATGCGCTCGATTTCACTGCGCTGCCGGCAAGGCTGGAAACTTGGGAAAACTCGATCCGCGCGGCGGCCGCCAAGCTGAAATCGCTTACGGGCTGCGACCGCATCATCCTGATCGGCCAAGGTCTCGGCGCGACCCTCGCCCAGCGCATCGGCTCCTCGATCGAGGGCGTCGACAGCCTCGTCATGCTGGCGCCGGTGCTGAACGGCCGCGCCTATATGCGTGAACTCAACATGTGGTCGAAGATCATCGACGCCGATCTCGGCCTCGGCCAGCAGCACGTGCAGGCTGCAAAGGTGCAGATCGCCGGGCTTGTCATGCCGGAACAGATCGCCGCCGAGCTCGGCAAGCTCAACATCGCCGCGCCGCAGGGTCTGGCGGCGTCACGCTACCTGATCCTCGAACGCCCCGTCAGGGCCGAGGACACCGGCTTTGCCGATGCGCTGCAGGCGCTTGGCGCCAATGTCGAGCAGAAAGTGTTCGACGGCTATGACGAGCTCGTCACCAATCCGCTCTTCGCCAAGACACCCATGGCCGTCGTCGAGCTTCTGACGGCTTGGCTGAAGACAGCGACCGCGGAGACATCCGCCGCTCATTCGCCGGCGGCGATCGAAACCACGGCGCTTGCCGGTGAAGGATTCTTGGAAACACCGGTGCGTTTCGGAAGTCACGATCATCTGGTCGGTGTCGTCAGCCGGCCGCTCGGCGAAATCAAGGGCAATGCCGTGCTCTTCCTGTCGACCGCCTATGACCGGCATGCCGGCTGGGGGCGGACGACGGTAGACATGGCGCGCGAACTCGCGCGCCACGGCGTCGTGTCGCTGCGCTTCGATTCCGCCAATGTCGGCGACAGCCCGCCGCGGCCGGATGCGCCGGAGCAGGTGCTGTATTCGATGACGCAGACCGACGATGCGATCGCCGCGCTTGATCTGCTCGAAAGCGTCGTTGCCGGCCCCGTCATGGTCGCTGGCCGCTGCAGCGGCGGCTATGTCGCCTTCCGCGCCGGCGTCGCCGACGAGCGGCTGAAGGCAGTCGTCTCGATCAATCCCTTCGTCTATTACTGGGATCCGAAGGTGCCGGTGCGCCGCGAGCATGTCGTCTCCGTGCCCCGCAGCCTCGACGATTACGGCCAGCGCCTGGCGCGGCTCGACACGCTGAAGCGGCTGCTGCGTGGTCAGGTGGACGTGGTGTCGGCGCTGCGCAATATCGTCATCGCCGGCGGCCGGCGACTGTCGCCCTTCGTCGCGCCGTTGCTCGAACTGCTTCCCGACCGGCGCCATATCGCCCGTGAGGTCCGGCAGTCCTTCGCGCTGTTCGGCAAGCGCAAGGTGCCGCTGACGCTGATCTACAGCGAAGGCGACGTCGGCCTTGACCATGTCTATTTCCACTTTGGCCCGCGCGGCGCCAGGCTTTCCCGCTATCCGAACGTGCGGCTGCTGATGCTGCCGGATGCGGACCACAATCTGACGCCGCCGCAATCGCGCAAATTCGTCCTCGACGAGATCATTCGTCTCGCGCGAGCTTAAGCGGGTCTTCGATTAGGCTGGATCAGAGGCTTTCCGCAGCGGCGATATCAAGCGATCTGTAGAGATCGATGTAATGCCCTGCGACGATATTCCAGGAATAGCCGAGCGCGGCGTCGAGAAGCTCCGAGCGAAGGACATCCGGTCGGCCCGCAAGGCTGCCATAGGCTGATTCCATGGCGGTCGCGGCAGTCTCCGGACTGGTGAAATCGGCAAGCCTGATGACGGGGTGCCGATCGGCGAGCGTCTGAAAGGCATCGTTGGCGTTCAGCACCGGCAGCAGGCCGGCACTCATCGCCTCCAGCGCGACCAGGCCGAAACCTTCATATTCCGACGCGGAGGCGAAGAGCGAACCCTCAGCGATGATGCGGCGGATGGTCTCATTGTCTGGCGACACATGCAGGGTGACGCGGCCGGTCAGGTTCCGGCTTTCGATCTCGCCTTCGATATCCAACCGGTTCAGGTCGGATTCCGCTCCGACAATGTCGAGATGCCATTCCGGATCGCGGCTCTTCAGAACGGCCATCGCGTCGAGCAGGTGGTCCAGCCGCTTGTTCACCGAAAATCGCCCGATGGTGACGATGCGGCGCCTTGCTCGGCGCGAGGCGGTGTCGGCGAACTTGCCGATATCGGCGCCATTCTCGATCAGCACGCTGTCCGGCACGATCTCGGAAAACTGCTTGAGATCGGAGGCGCTGCAGCAGACCACACGGCGATAGGCCCTCGCCGAGGCGCGGGTCAGCGTGCGGAACCATATCTTCTTGATCGCCGCATATTTCCGGGTGTGGAAGAACCCGCCATGGGTGGTGACGATCATCGGTTTGCCGTGCAGCATCCGGCCCCAGGCGAGCGCATCGAAGAAGAAATCGATGGCATGGACGTGCACGAGATCGGCGTCGCCGAGATGACGAAAAACCTGCGGCGCCAACGGATAGCGACTGGTGCCGGACCACGGGATGCGAACCACCTCGATGCCCTCGATATTTTCGCGAGCGGGCAGCCTGTCCTTGGGCGCGGTGAACAGCGAGTTCAGTGTAACGACGCGGACGCGATAGCCACGCCAGAGGGTCTGGCGGCTGAGATTGGCGACGACGTCTTCCAGGCCGCCGCGATTGGGCAGGAACTGACGCACCACATGGACGATCAGCGGAGCCGTTTGCGGCTGCGGATTCTCGCGCCCCCTATCTGCCTCGACGATCGCCATTTTCTACCTATCGCTGCACATGCCAAACTCGTGTTGGCGCGATTTATAGCAACGACCAGATATCTCAGGCGTTAAGGCGTGGTTCAGCGAGGTCCTGCGGAGGCGATTCTTCGCAACAGGGTTAATCGTGTCTGACGGTGTTCAGAAGGCTTTGAAGGTGAGGGTCGTCAGCGACCGGACGATGCCAGGAATATTGGCGATATTGTCGTTGATGAACTTGCCGATGTCCTGGCCTTCGTCGATGTAGACCTTCAGTAGCAGATCGTAGTCGCCGCTGGTGGAATAGAGCTCCGAAACCAGTTCGGTCTGGTAGATGGCGTCGGCGACGTCATAGGTCTTGCCGGGGGCGCATTGGAGCTGGACGAAGATCGGCTTCATAGGATTTCCTGCAGAGATTGTTTGACTGATATAATGGTCGAAAGCGCCCTGCCGATGCAAGCCGTTCCTCACGCAGTCGGATTGGCGGCGGCTTCCGCGACGATCCAGTCGCGAAAGGCGGCAAGCGGCGCATAATCGGCGCGCTCGCTGGGACAGGCGAGATAATAGCGCTCCCTGCTCTCCATCTCCCGGTCGACGGCGGCAACGAGATCGCCGCGTCTGAGTTCCTCCTGCATCAGGAATGTCGGCAACAGGGCGACACCGAGGCCGGCGATCGCCGCTTGCGCGGCGGTGGCGAACTGATCGAAGAGCATGCCGTGTACGCTTTCGAAGGAAACGCCATTGCCGGCGAACCACTGTTCCCAGGCATCGGGGCGCGTCGTCAGATGCAGAAGCGGAACGGCAAGCAGATCCTCTGGCCGCGAAATCCTGTGCTGTTTCAGAAAATCAGGACTGCAGGCCGGCACCGTACGCTCCGACATCAGCAAGGTCAGTTCCGCACCGGGCCAGTGCGGATGGCCGAAATGGATCGCGGCGTCGATCGAATCGAGCCGGAAGTCGAAGGGCGAAAGCCGGGTCGCCAGATTGATGGTCACGCCGGGATTGGCGCCGAGAAAGCGCCCCAGGCGCGGCGCCAGCCAGCGCGTGCCGAAGGTCGGCAGGATGGCGAGATTGAGCGTCCCGCCATGCGGATTGGCGCGCAGGTTCAGCGAGGCGCTCGAGATGCGTCGCAGCGCCTCGCGTATTTCGCGGGCATAGCTGTCGCCGGCCAGCGTCAGCCGCATGGTCTGGCGCTCGCGCAGGAAGAGCTCGACACCGAGCTGGTCCTCCAGTGCGCTGACCTGGCGGCTGACGGCGCTCTGCGTCAGATCGAGTTCGCGCGCCGCCGCCGTCACGCTGCCTGTGCGGGCGACCGCCTCGAAGGCGGCGAGATGTGAAATCGACGGCAGAAAACGTCTTGAAGCGAGCATGATCATTCCATTTCAGAATGAGCTATTTCCGAAATGTCGATATTTTCGGGTTTCCTGCGATTGTAAAGAGTTTCATCCTGCAAAAACGGAATGAGCCGGAGTTTCCAAGATGCCGCAAGCCTTCGTTTCCACAGACCGTATCCGTTCGCTTTTCACCGAGGCGATGTCGCGGATGTACCGGACGGAGGTGCCGCAATACGGCACGCTGATCGAACTGGTCGCGGATGTGAATGCCGGCTGCCTCGAAAAGGATCCCCCTCTGCGCGAACGCCTCGCCAGCGCCGGCGAACTTGAGCGTATCGATATCGAGCGTCACGGCGCCATCCGGCTCGGAACGGCGGAAGAGCTTTTCACCATCCGTCGGCTGTTTGCCGTCATGGGCATGCAGGCGGTCGGTTATTACGATCTTTCGGTCGCCGGCGTGCCGGTTCATTCCACCTGCTTTCGGCCAATCGACGAGGCCGCGCTCAACATCAATCCGTTCCGGGTTTTCACCTCGCTGTTGCGATTGGAGCTGATCGAGGACGAAGGCCTGCGCAGCGAAGCCGAAGCCATTCTGGCAAAGCGACGCATCTACACGCCGCGAGCCGTCGCGCTGATCGAGCGCCACGAGCAGAATGGCGGCCTGACCGAGGCGGAAGCGACCGAATTCGTGGCCGAGGCGCTTGAAACCTTCCGCTGGCACGGCGAGGCGACTGTCAGCGCCGAAACCTACAAGCGCCTGCACGATGCGCATCGGCTGATCGCCGACGTCGTCAGCTTCAAGGGGCCGCACATCAACCATTTGACGCCGCGCACGCTCGATATCGATGCGGTGCAGGCCCGCATGCCGGAACGCGGCATCACTCCGAAGGCCGTCATCGAAGGGCCGCCGCGCCGACAGTGCGATATCCTGCTGCGGCAGACGAGCTTCAAGGCGCTGGAGGAGCCGATCGTCTTCTCGGGTGACGAGGGTGCGGTCCAGGGCACGCACACCGCCCGCTTCGGCGAGATCGAGCAGCGCGGCGTGGCGTTGACGGCGAAGGGCCGGGCGCTCTATGACCGGCTGCTAGCCTCGGTTCGCGGCGAAGTGCAGGTCGGCGCCGGCGGCGCCAAGGCCGGCGCCTACGAGCAGGAACTGGCCGAGCGCTTCAAGGCGCTGCCGGACAGCTGGGATGAGCTGCGCAAGCAGGATCTCGCCTTCTTCCGTTATTCCGTCACCCCTGCGGGGATGGCCGCCTCGGTCGCCGGGACACTGCCGCACGATCCCGAAGCGCTGATCGCCAAGAACTACATCACCTTTGCCCCGATCGTTTATGAAGACTTCCTGCCCGTCAGCGCGGCCGGCATTTTCCAGTCGAATCTCGGCACCGACCAACAGCAGAATTATGCGACGCGCTCGAACCGCGACGCCTTCGAGACCGCACTTGGAGCGACCGTTCAGGACGAACTGGCGCTTTATGCGGAACGGCAGGCCGCATCGCTGGAGGCTGCGATGGAGACGCTCGGGCTCGCGGGCCTGCATCTGAGGACCGTTGCGTGAAATCGCCGCTTCAACACCTGTCCTTATGCGCTAGAGTACTCCGGTTTCAATCCGATCGGACTATGCCATGCTGAATGATCCGCGCTCCCACGGCCTCTGGGAAAAGACCGCCGGCGAACCGCCGGTGACCTCGCCTCTCCAAGGCGCGGTGTCGGCCGACGTCGCCATCGTCGGCGGCGGCTATACCGGTCTTTCCGCTGCCCTGCATCTTGCCGAAGCCGGGTCGAAGGTGGTGCTGCTGGAGGCGAAAGAGATCGGCTTCGGAGGCGCGGGGCGCAATGTCGGCCTGATCAATGCCGGCATGTGGGTGATGCCCAACGACCTGCCCGGCGTGCTCGGCCAGGTTCATGGCGAACGCCTGCTCGAGTTGCTCGGGAATGCGCCGAAGCTCGTCATGGAGCTGATCGACAAACATGGGATCGCCTGCGAACTCGAGCGTAACGGCACGCTGCACTGCGCCGTCGGCGCGGAGGGATTGAAGGAGATCGAGGAGCGCGCGGCGCAATGGTCCGCGCGTGGCGCGCCCGTGAAACTGCTTGATGCGGCGGAGACGGCCAGGCGCACCGGCAGCGAGGCCTATGCCTGCTCCCTGCTCGATTTGCGCGCCGGAACACTGCAGCCGCTCGCCTATGCGCGCGGCCTCGCCCATGCCGCCGTCAAGGCGGGCGTTGCCATCAGCACATCGAGCCCCGTCGTCGCGACCGAGCGCCGCGGCAGCCGCTGGGCCGTGAAGACGGAGAGCGGCGAAGTCAGTGCCGACTGGATCATCGTCGCGACCGATGCCTATAGCACCGGCCCCTTCGAGCAGGTGCGCAACGAACAGGTCTATCTACCCTATTTCAACTTCGCCACCGTACCGCTCGGCCACAATCTGCGTCAGTCGATTCTGCCGGGGCGGGAGGGCGCATGGGACACCAAGGACATTCTGTCCTCCTTCCGCATGGATCAGGCGGGGCGCCTCGTTTTCGGCAGCGTCGGCGCGCTGCGTAATACTGGGCTTACCGTGCACAAGGGCTGGGCCAAACGTGCGCTGAAGCGGCTCTTCCCCATGATCGGCGATGTCGAATTCGAATGCGAATGGTACGGCCAGATCGGCATGACGGACAATGCGCTGCCGCGCTTCCACAAATTCGCCCCAAATGTCGTCGGCTTTTCGGGCTATAATGGCCGCGGCATAGCCCCGGGCACGGTCTTCGGCCGCACATTGGCCGAGCATATTCTCGGTCGGCTTGCCGAGGCGGATCTGCCGCTGCCGCTGACGTCACCCACCGAACCGAGCTTCCGGGCGCTGAAGGAAATCTGGTACGAAGCTGGCGCCCAGGTCGCCCATTTCGCCGATGCACGCTTCTGACAATAATAAGATTGGAAACACGACAATGACCATCGCCGTCCTCGATCTCGCCACCGAAACCGCCAAACTGCTCGCCGAGCTCGGCGTCGATGCCGGCCGTTATCACGGCGGCACGCTTTCCGTTACCTCGCCGGTGACAGGCAAGGAAATCGGCAAACTCAGGGAGCACACCGTCTCCGAGACGAAAGCGGCGATCGAAGAGGCGCACAAGGCCTTCCTCGAATGGCGTGACGTCCCGGCACCGAAGCGCGGCGAGCTGGTCCGCCTGCTCGGCGAGGAACTGCGCGCCGCAAAGACGGCGCTCGGCCGCCTGGTCTCGATCGAAGTCGGCAAGATCACCTCCGAAGGCCTCGGCGAGGTTCAGGAGATGATCGACATCTGCGATTTCGCCGTCGGCCTGTCGCGCCAGCTCTATGGCCTGACGATCGCCACCGAGCGCTCCGAACACCGGATGATGGAAAGCTGGCACCCGCTCGGCGCGATCGGCATCATTTCCGCGTTCAACTTCCCGGTCGCCGTCTGGTCGTGGAATGCGGCGCTGGCGATGGTCTGCGGCAATTCCACCGTCTGGAAACCGTCGGAAAAGACGCCGTTGACCGCGCTTGCCGTGCAGGCGCTGTTCGAAAAGGCCCTGAAGCGCTTCGTCGCCGAGGGCGGCAAGGCGCCGGCCAATCTGTCCACCTTGATCATCGGCGGCCGGGAGGTCGGCGAGGTGCTGGTCGACCACCCGAAGATCCCGCTCGTTTCCGCCACCGGCTCGACGGCCATGGGCCGCGCCGTCGGCCCGCGCCTGTCGCAGCGTTTTGCCCGCGCCATCCTTGAACTCGGCGGCAACAATGCAGCGATCGTCTGCCCGAGCGCCGATCTCGACCTGACGCTGCGTGGTGTCGCCTTCTCCGCCATGGGAACGGCGGGCCAGCGCTGCACGACGCTGCGCCGTCTTTTCGTCCATGACAGCGTCTACGACCAGCTCGTACCGCGCCTGCAGAAGGCCTATGGCTCGGTCACCATCGGCAATCCGCTGGAGGCCGGAACGCTGGTGGGACCGCTGATCGATGGCCAGGCTTTCGAGAAGATGCAGGCAGCGCTTGGCGAGGCCAAATCGGCCGGCGGCAAGGTGACCGGCGGCGAACGCGTCGACAATGGTTCGGCCGATGCCTTCTACGTTCGCCCCGCGCTCGTTGAAATGCCCGCTCAGACCGGTCCGGTCGAGCACGAGACCTTCGCGCCCATTCTCTACGTGATGAAATACAGTGATTTCGACGCGGTGTTGGCGCTGCACAATGCCGTGCCGCAGGGATTGTCGTCGTCGATCTTCACCAACGACATGCGCGAGGCGGAAACCTTCGTCTCGGCGCGCGGATCGGATTGCGGCATCGCTAACGTCAACCTCGGTCCCTCCGGTGCCGAAATCGGCGGCGCCTTCGGCGGCGAAAAAGAGACCGGCGGCGGACGCGAGTCCGGCTCCGATGCCTGGAAGGCCTATATGCGCCGCGCCACCAACACGATCAATTACGGCAGCACACTGCCGCTTGCGCAGGGCGTCAAGTTCGACGTCGAATAAGCAAAATTGCTGGAAAGGCGACGCTGGCAGAGCGTCGCCTTTTTGGCATCGAGATTTATTCCCCCACCATTTGAAATATCAGGTCAAGATATTGTGATGCTTTTTTCTCGGCGCAGAAACTTGAAATAGGTAGTCAAGAAAAATATACGCCTCTTACCCGCAGGGTGACATTGCCATGGAGGCCATCATGACTATTGCTTTTAACCGTTTTTCCCGCGTGCTGACGCTCGCCGCGTCGCTTCTCTCCGCCACGGCGCTCGCAGGCAGCGCCAATGCGCAGGATGAAGGTCTCGTCGTCTACAATGCGCAGCACGAAAGCCTGGGCCGCGAATGGATCGATGCCTTCACCAAAGAGACCGGCATCAAGGTCACCATGCGCCAGGGCGGCGACATGCAGTTCGCCAACCAGATCATTCAGGAAGGCGACGCATCCCCCGCCGATGTCTTCCTGACCGAGAATTCGCCGGCCATGACGCTGGTCGACGGCGCCGGCCTCTTCGCCCCGGTCGAAAAGGAAACGCTGGATCAGGTCCCGGAGCAGTATCGTCCGGCCGACGGCATGTGGACCGGCATTGCCGCCCGCACGACGGTCTTTGCCTATGACAAGACCAAGCTCAGCGAAGACAAGCTGCCGAAGTCGCTGCTCGATCTCGCCGATCCCGCCTGGAAGGGCCGCTGGGGTGCAGCGCCCGCCGGCGCCGACTTCCAGGCTATCGTCGCCGCCCTGCTGCAACTGAAGGGCGAAGACGCCACCAAGGCATGGCTGAAAGGTCTGAAGGACAATGCGACGCCCTACAAGGGCAACAGCGTTGCCATGAAGGCCGTCAATGCTGGTGAAGTCGAAGGCGCGGTCATTTATCACTACTACTGGTTCGGCGATCAGGCGAAGACCGGCGAGAACAGCAAGAATGTCGGCATGCATTACTTCAAGAACCAGGATCCGGGCGCTTTCGTCAGCGTTTCGGGCGGCGGTGTCCTGAAATCCACGCAGCATATGAAGGAAGCGCAGGCTTTCCTGAAATTCGTCACCAGCAAGGCAGGCCAGGCCGTGCTTAAGGACGGCACCTCTTATGAATATGCCGTCGGCAAGGACGCTCCTTCCAACGACAAGCTCGTTCCGCTTGCGGACCTCAATGCGCCGAAGGTCGAAGCTTCGACGCTGGACAGCAAGAAGGTCGTGGAATTGATGACGGCGGCAGGTCTGATTTAGGCTCTCTGGTGTCGTAGCGCTTATGCGGGGAATCCTTTGGGCTTTCTGCCGCAGGCTTGCAGCAGCCAAAACTATTGCTTTTGGCTCAAGAAAACCTTAGGGCATGACGGGATCGGGCAACTGTCTTTCCAAGACGGTTGCCCTCCTTTTTCAGCGTATGAAGGCATCGGCCTTGCTGCAAGACAACAGATTTTTCGCAGCCGGCAACAAGGCGCCGGTCGCGCCGAAGGCCGCGCGAATACTATTGCCGCGCCGGCGCATGCCGCACGCGTCCGTGATGCTTCTCGCGACCGTCATCGCGATCTTCAGTCTCGTGCCGCTCGGCTTCATCAGCTGGATCACTTACGATGTCGGCTGGGAAACGGTGAAAACGCTCGTCTTCCGGCCACGTGTCGGCGAACTCCTCATCAATACGGTCCTCCTGGAATCGGCCACCATTCCGCTGGCGATCGCGCTGGCCGTGACGCTTGCCTGGCTGACCGAACGAACGGATATTCCGTGCGCCAGGCTCTGGGCCTGGCTGGCGATCGCGCCCCTCGCGGTGCCGGCCTTCGTGCACAGCTATGCCTGGGTCAGCCTCATTCCTGGCATGCGCGGCCTGCAGAGCGGCGTCTTCGTTTCTATCATCGCATACTATCCGTTCCTCTATCTGCCGGTCGCCGCAACACTACGCCGTCTCGATCCGGCCATCGAGGATGCCGCCGCCTCCCTTGGCCTCAATCCCTGGCGCGTTTTCTTCCGCACCGTGCTGCCGCAGTTGAGGTTTGCCATTTGCGGCGGCTCGCTGCTGATTGCACTGCATCTGCTGTCGGAATACGGCCTGTTCGTCATGATCCGGTTCGATACTTTCGCCACCGCGATCGTCGACCAGTTCCAATCCTCCTACAACAGCCCGGCCTCCAACATGCTCGGCGGCGTGCTCGTTGCCTGCTGCCTTTTCCTGCTTGGCCTCGAAGTGCTGCTGCGCGGCAACGAACGTTATGCCCGCGTCGGCTCTGGCTCGCCGCGTCCGGCCGATCGCCGGCGTCTCGGCTGGTTCGTGGTGCCGGCCATCCTGCTGCCTGTCGTCCTGGCGGTGCTGACGCTCGGCCTGCCGTTGATGACACTCGGCCGCTGGCTCTATCTCGGCGGCAGCGGGATCTGGCGCATCGAGGTCGGCAGTGCCTTCCTGCAGACGATGGCGCTCGCTCTTGCCGGCGGCGTGCTGGCGACGATTGCCGCAGCCCCCATGGCCTGGCTCTCCGTGCGCGCGCCCGGCCGTTTCCAGCGCGTGCTCGAAGCCTGCCACTATTATGTCGGCTCGCTGCCCGGCGTCGTCGTGGCGCTGGCGCTGGTGACGATCACCGTCCGTCTCGTGCTGCCGCTCTATCAGACTTTCGCAACGCTGCTCGTCGCCTATGTGATGCTTTTCCTGCCCCGTGCCATGGTCGGCTTACGCGCCAGCATCGCTCAGGCGCCGGTGGAACTGGAGCGCGCCGCGATGGGCCTCGGCCGCACCCCCGGTCAGGCAGTGCGGCAGATCACCATGCGGCTTGCCGCACCGGGAGCCGCTGCCAGCATCGCCTTGACCGCACTTGGCATTACCAATGAACTCACGGCGACTCTGATGCTCTCTCCGAACGGGGTCGATACGCTGGCGACGAAATTCTGGTCGCTGACGAGCGAGATCGATTACGTCTCGGCCGCCCCTTACGCCTTCATGATGGTCGTGCTGTCGCTGCCGCTCACCCTGACGCTTTATACGCAATCGAAACGGACCGCCGGCCAATGACGCTGCTTACGATCGAAAACATCAGCAAGCGCTACGGGCCTGTCCAGGCGCTGAAGGATATCTCGCTCGATGTCCAGGCCGGCAGCCGCACCGCCGTCATCGGGCCGTCCGGCTCGGGCAAGACGACGCTGCTGCGCATCGTCGCCGGCTTCGAGCAAGCCGACGCCGGCAGGGTGACATTGGATGGCGACGTGCTGGCCGATGGCTCGGCGGCGGTGCCGGCTCACAAACGGGGCATCGGCATCGTCTCCCAGGATGGCGCGCTGTTCCCGCACTTGAGCGTGGCTGAGAATATCGGCTTCGGCTTCGAACGGGGTGCTGCCGACCGTGAGCGGCGCATCGCCGAACTGCTCGATATGGTCGAGCTCGACCGCGGCATGCTGGTGCGGCGCCCGCATCAGCTTTCCGGCGGTCAGCAGCAGCGCGTGGCGCTCGCCCGCGCGCTCGGCCGCAAGCCGCGGCTGATGCTGCTCGACGAACCTTTCTCGGCGCTCGACACCGGTTTGCGGGAAAACATGCGCAAGGCTGTCGCGCGCGTGCTGCAGGCGGCCGGCATTACCGCCGTTCTCGTGACGCACGATCAGGAAGAGGCACTGAGTTTTGCCGATCAGGTCGCGGTTCTGAGGGAAGGGCGGCTGATCCAGGCGGGAACGCCGCAAAACCTGTATCTGCATCCCAGGGATCGCGAGACGGCGCTGTTCCTCGGCGATGCCGTGCTGCTTCCGGCCATCATAAGGAACGGCCTTGCCGACTGCGCCCTCGGCCATGTCGCCGTCGAAGGCGGCCGTCAGGGCAAGGCGGAAATCATGCTGCGGCCCGAGCAGATCCGCGTCGTTGCCGATGAAAGCGATCGCGACTACGGCGGACGGGTTGTCGAGGTGGAATTCGGTGGCGCGGTCTGCACCGTCGCCGTTTCGCTCGACGGCGTTGCCTTGCCGCCGATCCGGATCAAGACCTCGAGCGTCGCCCTTCCCTCGCGAGGCGATCTCGTTCGCCTGGATATATCAGGCAAGGCGCACGTCTTCGAGCGCTGAACAATAGAGCCTGCGCGTCCTATCGGACATGCGGGCTAACCGACCCGGCGCACCAGCTCTTGCGGCTCGGCGCCCTCGAGCCAGCCGCCGGTAAAGCCGGCGCGCTCAAGTCCGAGGCGGATGACCGGCGATTGCCGCATCAGCTTCCAGATGAAGTCGGAACGCTCGTTTTCGATGGTCATGACGACAAGGCCCTGGTCGATGCCGACGGTGCGGTCGTCCACCCAGCCCTCCGGACGTTTGGTCTGCACAGTCGGATTGAAGCCGCCGGGGAAGCCGCCTTCCAGCAGCAGGTTCGGATAGGTGGTCAAAAGCGCCTTGGTGCCGTCGAGAGCCGCCTGCCGGTCATAGGGCAGGCAGGCGAGTGCCGCCCAGGGTGCGATCGTGCCGTCATCGGGTCCGAGCGGCGCGCCGCGTGCGGCATAACCCAGGACCTTCGGCTGCCGGCCGCCGCGCATGCGCCGGGTGGGCGGCGGGCCGTCGCAGGCCGTAAAGCCCCAGACATTCCTGTTGTAACCGACGAAACCGCCGGGATTGCGCTCGGCATAGTCGCGCTGCATGTTGATGACGACCTGGGTATTGCGGAAGTAGTCCCAGTTGCGATCCATCATCGGTCTGTCCTGGATGCCGCGGAAATCGATCCAGGCATGCGAGAAGAGATGAATGAAAAGCGGGCCGGCGTAGAGATACGGCTGGTCGCCGAACGTCATCCAGGAATAGCTCGATGTGAAGGCGTCGTAACTCGACTGGGGCACGGGATGTGTCGGCGAGGCGAGTGCCAGCGCATAAAGAATGATCGCCTCGTCGAAACCGTGATAACGCCAGCGCAGGAAACCCGACGAAGGCTTCCAGCCCATGGAAATCGTGTCGCCCTTGTTCAGCGCCCAGCGCCAGTCGACGCGTTCGTAGATGAAGGTCGCGAGCTCACGGATTTCAGTCTCGGTCTCGTCTTCGCGATTGAAATATTGCGCTGAGGTCATCACGCCGGCGATGAGCAGCGCCGTATCGATGGTCGAAAGCTCGCTGTTCCAGGCACGATTGCCGCTATCCATGTGGAGAAAATGGTAGAAGAAACCGCGATGGCCGGTCGCATGGCGCTCGTCGCCCTGGCGCGCCTCGGCGAAGAAACGCAGCGTATTGACCGTGCGCTCGGCCGCTTCCTTGCGGCTGATCCAGCAACGCTCGACAGCAACCGGATAGGAGGAAAGGGCAAAACCGACGGCCGCGATGCTTGCCGGCACGCCGCCGATCGAGGTATCGGCCACCAGGCCATTTTCGGGATTGGAATATTTCAGGAAGTACTTGAATGCCGAATGCTGCAACCTGTCTATGAGGGCTGCATCAATGTCTTCGATCCGCTGCAGCATAGGCTCCTACCCAACTGTTGCACCGCCCCATGCATGAACATGGTGGTCGTCCCCGGGCAAATCAAACCTTTTTGATTCGCAAGGATAAGAGAACACAAACGGAGGCGATTGGTCGTTAACAATTATCGGTGAAATAGTATCTAGCATAAGTCATATAAGCGGTGCAGCAAAAGCACGAGGGCGCACCGCACCGGCACAGCGTATCTCAGGCAATTCCTGTGGCCTTGCAGCCGATCACGATTCGGCTCGACGTTCTGCAGCACGAAGCGGAGCAGCTCATGCCGACCGCAGAGCCGATCCGGTGCATCGCAGTACCGGCCCCGAAATTACCGGGGATTTAGGCCGAGTCGGGCCAAGCCGAACATCTTCCTAGGGAATCATGTCCCTTTCGGGTCGGTGGGACTCACGCCTCTGGCGAACGCGCGGAGAGGAAGACCCGTGGCTCGAAGGCAAAATCCTTGTCGAAGGGGTAGGTCGGATGCTGCTTGCGCAGCCGCGGCAGGCGCTCGACGAACTGATCGACCACCCCCTCCGACAGCGCCATCAGGTTAGGGTTTGCGATCGGCGCCAGTTCCGGCGAGAGATAGCCCGATTTGACGACGATGATCTTGGCTGCGTGCGGGTCGAGGCCGAGCCGGGTGAAATCGGCGATATTGTGATAAGGTCGCCGTTTGGCCGAGAGCACGAGATCGATGCCGCCGATCGAAACGACCGCCTGCCGATCGGCCGCGTCGGCGGTCTCATGCAGGAATTTGACGGCGAAGCGGGCATCGACCGGCCTGCTGCCCTTGGTATCGAGCGAGGCACCGACGCTGAGGGCAAGCTCCGCACCGATACCTGCGGCATAGCAGGCTTCGGTCGCCGCCTTGTCGGCGATGCCGGCAAAGATGACACCCTCAGCACCTTTGGCGATCAGCTCGGCCAGGACATCGGCTCGGTCTCCGACGCCGCCGCCTGTCGGGTTGTCGCCGGAGTCGGCGAGCACGACAGGAGCGGTCGGACTGGCGATCGCTTTCGCAACGCATTCCTTGACCGAACCGGTCTCGCAGCCGAAGACGAAGTCTTCGCGAACATCCCAATAGGCCTTGGCGAGGCGCTTCGCCTCGCGCTCCAGCACGGCACGATCAGTGCCGGTCATAATAGCGGCGGCCGTGGCGCGCGGTTCGTCGGCCCAGACATAACCGACCATCAGCGAGGCATCCCAGACGCCACCCATCGCGTCGATATCCGGCAGCTTGGCATAGAGGCTCTTCGCCGGCTCATCGACCGTGCTGGTGCGCTCGCCGGGCAGAACGACCGGGATCGGCGCCCAGAGAACGAACGGCCTTACGCCGGTTTTCAAGCTCTTGACCAGCATAGAGACCGAGCGGCGCATCGTCTCCTCGACATCGATATGCGGCGCCGTGCGATAGGTGGAGTAGATGTCGAGCGCATCGATAATGCGCTGGGTGACGTTGCCGTGCAGGTCGTAGCTTGCCGAGACGGTGCATGCCTCGCCGACGAGCGCGCGGGCGGCACTAATCCAGTCGCCCTCGGCATCCTCCATGCCGTCCACATACATGGCGCCATGCATGGCGAGATAGAGCCCATCGAGCGGCAGCAGCGGCCTCAGCCGCTCAAGGAATTCGCTCTTGAACGCCTCATAGGTGGCACGCGAAACCGGCCCGCCGGCAATGGCCCGGGCATGGATCGTCGGCAGGAATTCCGCGTCATAATCTCTGAGGAAGGCAAAGTACGGCGACTCCAACAACCCCGCTCCGCGCAACACGCGAAAATCTCTCTCCTCGTTCAGAACGGGATTGTAAGTGCTGCACTCGATATGGATGCCACCGACGGCGATGCGCATGGGAAACCTCGGTTGATATGGGAGCAATCAGCAAAATGTGGGTGGTGATGGACTGAACATGCGGCGGCAATCCAACGATCGCGCCGCCGCTGCCTGACGCTGATGATAGTTCGCAAAACGAGCCGATCAACCGCGATAAAGGACAAATTTCTTTAGATGTCAGACTGGCACCATGACCCGGAATCACCTCATCAGGACTTCTCCGGGAAGGCCGCGAGGTAGAACAGCCGAGAATGAATTCGCAGTGAGCGCGAAAAGCCGCACGCCGATCCTCTTCGGAAGCGCAGCGGTTACCGGGCAATTGAATGGTCTTCACATATGCCAGATAGTTATTTGGACTAGACCGAGAGGGCTTGAAAACATGGCGGAGAGGGTGGGATTTGAACCCACGATACCCTTGCAGGTATGCCGCATTTCGAGTGCGGTGCATTCGACCACTCTGCCACCTCTCCGCGGTCAGGTCGGCGCTTGTTCGGCGCGGGCGTTCTCATAACGGGCAGATGACAGGTTGGCAAGCCGAAATATCGAGCTTTTCCATCCTTTTGCCTTGACACCTTTCTGTCACTCGCGTATCCCGCATCCGCAATAGGAGTGGAGTAGTCCGCCCCTTGCCCACCTCGCGCTCGCGCGGGGTTTCACCGGCAGACCAGAATTCCGGGCTAGCTCCCTGAAATCCCTGCTTAACTTCGACTGATAAAAAGACGGCCACCTGCGGAAATAGCGGGGAGCGCCGGAACGAACATGAAAGGATAAAAAATGTTCGCAGTCATCAAGACCGGCGGTAAGCAGTACCGTGTGGCAGCCAACGACGTGCTGACCATCGAAAAGCTTGAAGCATCCGCTGGCGACTCCATTGAATTCACCGAAGTCCTCGTGATCGGCGAAGGCGCCGACGCGGCGATCGGTGCGCCCTTCGTAGCCGGCGCCTCCGTCAAGGCGGAAGTTGTCGACCAGACCCGCGGCAAGAAGGTCATCGCCTTCAAGAAGCGCCGTCGTCAGAATTCGAAGCGTTCGCGCGGCCATCGCCAGCATCACACGGTCGTCCGTATCACGGACATCGTGGCTGCCAAGTAAGATCAACGGGTTTCAGGTTTAAAGGAGAACTCCAATGGCACACAAAAAAGCTGGCGGTTCCTCGCGCAACGGTCGCGATTCCGAATCCAAGCGCCTTGGCGTGAAGAAGTTCGGCGGCGAAGCCGTCATCGCAGGCAACATCATCGTGCGTCAGCGCGGTACGCAGTGGCATCCCGGTTCCAACGTCGGCCTCGGCAAGGATCACACGATCTTTGCACTTACCGCCGGCAATGTGGACTACCGAACGAAGGCCAACGGTCGCGTCTACGTGTCTGTCATGCCGAAAGCGGAAGCAGCGGAATAAGCCGGTAGCGCTCAAAAACAGCCGGCGTCTCATCGACCCGGCTGGCCGTACCAGGTTCAGTCCAGAAAACAGGGGAGATGGGGCGCCATCTCCCCTTTTTCTTTGTCCAAACAGGAGGACTGAACATGCAAGGCGAATTGATAAGGGTAGACCAATCACGGTCTTCCCGGGAGGACCAGCGGTCTTCCAAGGAACGGCTGAGGCCGGAGCGGTTAAGGACCGATTGCCCTGTCTTGTTATCGGAAAGGCTCGTCATGCGCGCGCCTCACGAAGAAGACATCGACGCCCTTGCCCATCTCGCCAACAACGCCAAAGTCGCCACCATGGTATCGCGTATGCCGCACCCCTATACCGCCAATGATGCCGCCGACTTTGTTTGGCGTTCGCGAAATGGCGAGATTGGCAAGTGCGTCTATGCCATCACCAAAGCCGAAAACGGCGCCTTCATGGGGTGCTGCGGCGTGGAACCGCATAGCGACGGCAAGACCGTCGAGATCGGTTACTGGCTGGGTGAACCCTATTGGAATCAGGGCTACACCACCGAGGCCTGCCACGCCCTCGTCGACATGGTGTTCCGGACGCGGCAGGACGTCGATCAGATCGACGCCCGCTGCCGGGTGATGAACGTCGCCTCGCGGCGCGTCATCCAGAAGTGCGGCTTCCAGTTCCAGGGATCGGGCCTCGCGGCCTCGCTGGCGCTCGGCAGCAACGTGCCTGTGGAATGGTACAGGCTCGACCGCAAGACCTGGATGTCGCTGAGAAGCTGGGGGAACATCGCATGAGCACGACGGCACTGCAAAGGCCGGACACCAAGTCGATGATGCCCGGACCCGCGCCGGTCATCCCGACTGCCCGGCTGACGCTCCGCCCCCACCGGCTGAGCGATGCGCCCGCCATCGCGGAATCGCTTTCCGATTTCGCGGTGACGCGCATGCTCTCCCGCGTGCCCGCGCCCTTCGACCGGCAGGATGCGCTGGACTGGCTGATGCCGGTCACGTCAGGCACGCTGCCGGACTGGTCGCTCGCGATCACCGGTAAGGATGATGTCCATATCGGCACCGTCTCGATCGAACTGCGCCACGGCCGCTGGCATCTCGGCTACTGGCTGAACCGCTACTACTGGCGGCGCGGCTATATGAGCGAGGCGGTGGCGGCGATCATCGAGCGCTTCTCGCGCCGCATGCCGGAGACGCCTGTTCATTCCGGTGTCTTCGCCGACAACCCGGCTTCGCTGCGGCTGCAGGAGAAGCTCGGATTCCGCATGACGGGTTGCGGCGAAATCTATTGTTTCGCCCGCAACACCATGGTGTCGCATATCGAAACCGTGCTGCGACCGGGCGCGCTGCAGCCGCGCAAGGTCGCATAACAAGCATGATGCCGAAAACTGTGAGCGGTTTGCGGACAACATCATGATCTTCTAAAAGTCGAAAGGAGACGCCGCCGGCTCGGCGGCGTCTTCGTCAATCGCCGATCTCGATCCAGACGGGAAAATGATCGGAGCCGAGGGATTGCGTATCGATCCGCGCGGATTTCAACCGGCCCTCCAAGCCGCAACTGACGAAGCAATAGTCAAGATGCATGCGTTTGCCGTGATCTGCCGGATCCATCCAGCTGTAGCTTCCCGGGCGATAAGCCCCGAGCGCCGCAAAGGCGTCGATCGGCGTGCCGATTCTGGCGACACGGCCGTAATAGCCGCCGCCGGCGCCGGCAAGCGCGCAATATTCCGGCGATTCCGGCTCCATGTTGAAATCGCCCATGATCATATAGTCCTCGGGCAGCGGCAGCTCCGGCAGATCAAGCTCGCCACCGCCCGTCAGCGATCCACCCTCCTGGACGAATGCGTTGATGTGCCCGTTCAAGAATTGCAGCTGGCGGATGCGCTCGTCGGCAGAGACATGGTCGAGATGGACGGAGTAGACGCGGATCGCTCCGCCGGGGATGGCGATCAGCGCCTCCGTTGCGCCGCGCTGCAGGTTGATCTTGGCCATCGTCCGGCTGCGTGGCAGAAGCAGCGTCCGCGTCGACAGGATCGGCCAGCGCGACAGCACCATATTGCCGAACTGAAAACGCGTGCCGCGCACCGGCTGCAGGCCGCCTTCGCCCCCGTCGATATGGATGTCGCAGGCCGGCCCATACACCCAGAAATGATCGGGAAAGAAGGCGGCAATATCGGCCACCATGTCGGCAAAACCGTTGCGCGAGAAGCCGCGGGTCACCTCCTGCAGCGCAATGACATCGGCGCCTTCAAGGCTCCGGGCAATACGCTCGAGATCGTATCTGCGGTCGAGACCGAAGCCGTACTGTATGTTATAGCTCGCAAAATTCACGATAATCTTTGACCTCCGTCGGAACCGCCTATATCGAATGGGCCAAGACGGGCCGTCCAGCCGCCACGCAATATTGGAAGTAAAATGAAATTTCTCGACGAAGCAAAGGTCTATATCCGATCCGGAGACGGGGGCGCGGGCAGCGTTTCCTTCCGGCGCGAGAAGTTCATCGAGTTCGGCGGTCCCGACGGCGGTGACGGCGGACGCGGCGGCGATGTTTGGGTCGAGGCCGTCAACGGCCTCAACACGCTGATAGATTTCCGCTACCAGCAGCATTTCAAGGCGACGATCGGCACCCATGGCATGGGCCGCAACCGCACCGGCGCCAACGGCAGCGACGTGACGTTGAAGGTCCCCGTGGGAACCCAGATCTTCGAGGAAGATCGGGAAACGATGATCTGCGACCTGACCGAGGAAGGCCAGCGTTACTGCCTCGCCCATGGCGGCAATGGCGGCTTCGGCAACGCCCATTTCAAAACCTCGGTCAACCAGGCGCCGGATTGGGCCAATCCCGGCCTGCCCGGCGAGGAAAAAACCATCTGGCTGCGGCTGAAGCTGATTGCCGACGCCGGCCTTGTCGGCCTGCCCAATGCCGGCAAGTCGACTTTCCTCGCATCGGTTACCCGCGCCCGGCCGAAGATCGCCAACTACCCCTTCACCACCCTGCATCCCAATCTCGGCGTCGCCACGGTTGACGAGCGGGAATTCATCCTCGCCGACATTCCGGGCCTCATCGAGGGCGCCCATGAAGGAGTCGGCATCGGCGACCGTTTCCTCGGCCATGTCGAGCGCACCCGCGTGCTGCTCCACCTCGTCTCCGCCCAGGAAGAAAAGGTCGGCAAGGCCTATAAAACGGTCAAACACGAGCTCGAAGCCTATGGCAACGAGTTGACCGATAAGCCCGAAATCGTGGCACTGTCGCAGATCGACGTGCTCGACGAGGCCGAACTGAAGAAAAAGACCAAGGAATTGGCCAAGGCCTGCGGCAGGACGCCGTTTCAGATTTCGGCCGTCACAGGCAGGGGCATGACCGAGGTTCTGCGGGCGCTGCGCGACATCATCGTCCAGGAGAATGCCGAGGAGAAGCCGGCCAAGGCGCCGAAGCTCAGACATCGCGACATGATCGTCTCCGAAGAGAATAACCAGGGCGAGGATGGGGCCGATGACCAGCCGTAAGCCGCTTGGCCGCTACCGCCGCATCGTCATCAAGATCGGCTCCGCCCTTCTGGTCGACCGCAAGGCCGGGCTGAAGAAGGCCTGGCTCGACGCCATGTGCGCCGATATTGCGGGCCTGAAGGCCAGGGGGATCGACGTGCTCGTCGTTTCATCAGGGGCAATCGCGCTCGGCCGCTCGGTGCTCGACCTGCCCTCCGGCGCGCTGAAGCTCGAGGAAAGCCAGGCGGCCGCCGCCGTCGGCCAGATCGCGCTGGCGCGCGCCTGGTCGGAAAGCCTGTCGCGCGACGAGATCGTCGCCGGCCAGATCCTGCTGACACTCGGCGACACCGAGGAGCGCCGCCGCTATCTCAATGCGCGCGCCACCATCAATCAGCTTCTGAAGATCGGCGCCGTACCAATCATCAACGAGAACGATACGGTCGCGACCAGTGAAATCCGCTACGGCGACAACGACCGCCTCGCCGCCCGTGTGGCGACGATGACCGGCGCCGACCTGCTCATCCTTCTCTCCGATATCGACGGCCTCTATACCGCGCCGCCGCATCTCGATCCGAACGCGACCTTCCTGGAGACGATTTCCGAAATCACGCCGGAGATTGAGGCGATGGCCGGCGGCGCCGCCTCCGAGCTTTCGCGCGGCGGCATGCGCACCAAGATCGATGCCGGCAAGATCGCCACCACCTCGGGCTGCGCCATGATCATCGCCTCAGGCAAGACGGAGAGCCCGCTCTCGGCGATCGAAAACGGCGCGCGCTCCTCCTGGTTCGCCCCTTCCGGCACACCCGTGACCGCCCGCAAGACCTGGATCGCCGGGCAGTTGCAGCCGGCAGGCGAGCTGCACGTCGATGAGGGCGCCGTCACGGCGCTCGGCGCCGGCAAGAGTCTGCTTCCCGCCGGCCTGCGCAGCGTTTCCGGCCTCTTCAGCCGCGGCGACACCGTGGCGATCATCGGACCTGCCGGCCGCGAGATCGCCCGCGGCCTAGTAAGCTATGATGCCGAGGACGCCCGCCGCATCGCCGGCCGCAAATCGGCGGAGATCGAAGCCATCCTCGGTTACGCCGGGCGAGCCGCCATGGTCCATCGCGACGACATGGTGATGACCGCCCAGATCAGACCGAAATCGGAAAGGCAGAAGAAGGACGCGAGCTATGCTTGATACCGTTGCGCCAAGCCCTGACATTGATGCGCTGATGAACGACATCGGCCGCAAGGCAAAGGCTGCAGCGCGACCGTTGGGCTTTGCCTCCACCGAGGCGAAGAACAAGGCCCTGAACGCCATGGCTGATGCGATCATGGCGAACAAGGCGCATATCCTCGCGGAAAACGCCAAAGATTTGAAAGACATCGAAGGCAGCGAAACGCTCGCCTCTTTCGTCGACCGGCTGACGCTGAACGACAAGCGCATTGCCGAGATGGCCGAGGGAATCCGCGCGATCGCCGCCCTTGCCGATCCGGTCGGCGAAGTCATCGCCGCCTGGGACAGGCCGAACGGCCTGAAGATCGAGCGCGTTCGCACGCCGCTCGGCGTCATCGGGGTGATCTTCGAAAGCCGGCCGAACGTCACCGCCGATGCCGGCGCGCTTTGCCTCAAGGCGGGCAATGCGGTCATTCTGCGCTGTGGCTCGGATTCGCGCCGTTCATCGCAGGCTATCCATGTCTGCATGGTCGAAGGTCTGAAGGCGGCCGGCCTTCCGGAGCATGCGATCCAACTCGTTCCGGTCACCGACCGCGCCGCCGTCGGCGCCATGCTGCGCGGTCTTGAGGGGGCAATCGACGTCATCGTGCCGCGCGGCGGCAAGAGCCTGGTTGCCCGCGTGCAAAACGAGGCCCGGGTGCCGGTGTTCGCGCATCTCGAAGGCCTGTGCCACATCTATGTCGATGCATCAGCCGATCTCGAGATGGCGAAGAAGATCGTCGTCAATGCCAAGATGCGCCGCACCGGCATCTGCGGCGCGGCCGAGACGCTGCTCGTCGATGGTGCGGCAATCGACACGCATCTGACGCCACTGCTTGAGGTGCTGACTGACGCCGGCTGCGAGATCCGCGCTTCGGCGGCAGTGCTGAAGGTTGCGCCCGGCCTGAAAACCGCGACGGAGGAGGACTGGTCGACCGAATATCTCGACGCGATCATCTCGGTCGCCACCGTCGACGGCATATCGGGCGCGATCGCCCATATCCAGACATACTCCTCGAACCACACCGAGGCCGTCATCGCCGAGGATCCCGCTGTCGTTCAGCGCTTCTTCACCGAAGTCGATTCGGCGATCCTGCTGCACAATGCCTCGACCCAGTTCGCCGACGGCGGCGAGTTCGGCATGGGAGCGGAAATCGGCATCGCTACCGGCAAGATGCATGCCCGCGGCCCCGTCGGTGTCGAACAACTGACCTCCTTCAAATACCGGGTGCGCGGTGCCGGACAGACCCGACCCTGACGTGACGACGGAAAAGCTGGATCGGCGTTATCTGCGCATGCCGCACAGCGAGCGCGGCATGGTCGTCGGCCTGTTCGGCGGGTCGTTCAATCCGCCGCATGAGGGCCATGCGCTCGTCGCCGAAATCGCCATCAAGCGGCTCGGCCTCGACCAGCTCTGGTGGATGGTGACTCCCGGCAACCCGCTGAAAAGCCGCAATCTTCTCGCGCCCCTCGCCGAGCGCATTGCCGAAAGCGAGCGTGTCGCCGCCGATCCGCGCATCAAGGTCACCGCTTTCGAGCAGGCGCTCGGCGTCAGCTACACCGCCAATACGCTGGCCCGCGTCAAAGCCCGCAATCCGCATGTGCATTTCATCTGGATCATGGGCGCCGACAGCCTGCAGACCTTCCACAAATGGCAGAAATGGCAGGAGATCGCCCGCACCTTTCCGATCGCCGTGATCGACCGACCGGGCGCCACACTCTCCTATCTCTCTTCGAAAATGACGAGGACCTTCGATTTCGCCCGCATCGACGAGGACGACGCGCGGGTTCTCTGGAAGAAGCCGGCACCGGCCTGGACCTTCATCCACGGCCCACGCTCCGGCCTGAGCTCGACGGCCATCCGCAACGGCGCTTTGCCGGGCGCGGTCGGATAGCTATTTTCAAGGAAATCCCGGAAACGAGAAAGCCCGACGGGGGAGGAGATCCGTCGGGCTTATAAACTCGACCGACAACTGGGAGGAGGAGTGTTGCCGATCCTGTCGAACGGCTATGGGAGGAGGAGAAAGCCGTTTCGATGGATGTGTTGTACCATATTCCGCGGGAAGGTGAATGTCATTTTGTGCAATGCAGCAATGCGGACGATGCAATACTGCGGGTGCGAGCCCTGGCAGGCTGCCGTTTTAATCGGCAAACCCTAAAGAGCGTCTTTGCCCTTGCGGTCCTCTGGCGGACCGATCGCGAAAGCAATGCACCTCATGAATAGGTAAGGCCCATGTCCATCGATACAGTTATATTTTCTTCGATACATCGCTAGCCAAACCGTGAGAGTCGTTATATTCCTTGAAATATTTCGAATCCTGGTGAGTGAAAGTATGCAGAACCGCGGCCGATGGATGAACCTAGCAACCGCCGCGATCGCGGCTCTCTGGTTAGGCGCGGCAGCGCTGCCGGCGCCGGCCGCAGCCGCCGAAAAACTGACCGTCTTTGCCGCGGCGAGCCTCAAGAATGCGCTCGACGCCGCCAATGCCGCCTGGACCAGGGCGAGCGGCAAGGAAACCGTCGCCTCCTATGCGGCGAGCGGGGCGCTTGCCAAGCAGATTGAAAATGCCGCCCCGGCCGATATCTTCATTTCGGCCGATGGCGATTGGATGGATTATCTCGCCGAGAAGAAGCTGATCAAAGCCGACAGCCGTTCGGACCTGCTCGGAAACCGGATCGTACTCGTGGCTGAAAAGGACAAGGCGAAGCCGGTAGAGATCAAACAGGGTTTCGATCTCGCCGATTTGCTCGGTGACGGCAGGCTTGCCATGGGTGAGCCGAAATCGGTTCCCGCAGGCAAATACGGCATGGCCGCACTGGAAAAGCTCGGCGTCTGGACATCGGTCGAAAACAAGGTCGCCGGCGCCGAAAGCGTGCGCGCCGCCCTCGCCCTGGTCTCCCGCGGCGAAGCGCCTTACGGCATCGTCTACCAGACCGACGCGGCGGCCGATAAGGGTGTCGCGATCGTCGGCACCTTCCCGGCCGACTCCTACCCACCGATCATCTATTCGGTGGCAATTCTTGCCGACAGCAAGAACCCGGATGCAGCAGCCTATCTCGATTTCCTGAAATCGGACGATGCAGCCGCTTTCTTCACGGCGCAGGGCTTCACTATCCTGAAGTGATTGAGAAGCTGAGACGATTGCGGAATCAGGGGCGACAGCTTAGCGTCAAGGCTGCTGACCTACTATTCTGGCTGCCCACTTCGTGCGGATGGTTGCCCTGCGAGACGTTAGTGAGGGACGGAGAGGTTGCGGCGATGCCCCTTCGCCCCGCGAGCGGAGGTCCGAAGGACGGGTCGAGACCCGTAGCTAGACCCCCGGCGGTGCCGGCAGGCGGATGAGGGGCAGGCGTCGGGTGATGCCGGATTTTCAAGGGAGACAATCGCAGTTGAACATATTCGGCCTGAGCAACGAGGAATGGACGGCGATCCTGCTCAGCCTGCGCGTCTCGATCGTCGCCATGGTGGCGAGCCTGCCCTTCGGCATCCTCGTTGCCTTGCTCTTGGCCCGCGGCCGCTTCTGGGGCAAGTCGGTGCTGAACGGCGCCGTTCACCTGCCGCTGATCCTGCCTCCCGTCGTCACCGGCTTCCTTCTCTTGATCCTCTTCGGCCGCCGAGGCCCGATCGGCAGCCTGCTCGAGCAATATTTCGGCATCGTCTTTTCCTTCCGCTGGACGGGCGCCGCACTTGCCTGCGCCGTCATGGCCTTTCCGCTGATGGTTCGCAGCATCCGCCTGTCGATCGAGGCGGTCGATCGCAGGCTGGAAGAGGCGGCCGGAACGCTTGGCGCCGGGCCTGCCTGGGTTTTCCTGACGATCACCCTGCCGCTGACCCTGCCCGGCATCATCGCCGGCATGATCCTTTCCTTCGCCAAGGCGATGGGGGAATTCGGCGCGACGATCACCTTCGTCTCCAATATTCCGGGCGAGACCCAGACGCTGCCGGCAGCGATCTACACCTTCACCCAATTGCCGGGCGGTGATGCCGGCGCGCTGCGGCTGACGCTGGTCGCCGTCGTCATTTCCATGGCCGCCCTGCTCGCCTCCGAATTGCTCGCTCGTGTCGCCGGCCGAAGGATCGATCCGGAATGACGCTGATCGTCGAGGCAAAACAGAGGCTTGGTGCCTTTTCGCTAGATGCCGCCTTCACCTCCGAAGGCGGTGTAACCGCATTTTTTGGGCGCTCCGGCTCCGGCAAGACCTCGCTGATCCGCATCATTGCCGGTCTCGCCCGGCCGGACGGGGGCCGCGTCGTCCTTGACGGCGAGCGCCTCACCGAAACGACAGCTGGCATCTTCGTCCCGAAACACCGCCGCCGTTTCGGTTATGTCTTCCAGGAGGCGCGGCTGTTCCCCCACCTCAGTGTCCGCGCCAATCTTTCCTACGGCCGCTGGTTTGCCCCAAAGGCGGGACGCAGCGAGAGCTTCGATCATATCATTGATCTACTCGGCATCGAGACGCTGTTGGAACGCAGCCCCGCAAAGCTTTCCGGCGGTGAAAAGCAGCGGGTCGCGATCGGCCGTGCTCTTCTCTCCTCGCCGCGCCTGCTGCTGATGGACGAGCCGCTTGCCGCCCTCGACGAGGCCCGCAAGGCCGAGATCCTGCCCTATCTCGAGCGGTTGCGCGATGAGACCGAAATCCCGATCGTCTATGTCAGCCATTCGATCGCCGAGGTGGCGCGGCTCGCAAATCAGGTCGTCGTCCTCAGCGACGGCAAGGTGCAAGCGACCGGCCCGGCCGTCGACATATTGAGCCGCCCGTCTGCGGCCGCCGACCGGAAAGAGGCCGGCGCGCTGCTCGAAGGCACCGTCGAAAGCTTCGATGCGCGTCACCGCTTGTCGACCGTCACTCTGAAATCCTCTCAACTGCATATTCCGAGCGCAGTGCTTACGCCCGGCAGACCAGTGCGCATCCGCATCCCGTCGCGCGACGTCATGCTAGCGACCGCCAGGCCCGAGGGCCTCAGCGCGCTAAACATTCTCGAAGGCAGGATCGAAGCGATATCGCCGGGCGAGGACGGAACGGTCGAAATCCGGATCGATTGCGCCGGCGACGCCATTCTTTCGCGTATCACCGCACTCTCCTGCGAGCGCCTTGATCTTCGGCCAGGCAAGACCGTCTTCGCCATCATCAAGACGGTTGCCCTGGAAGGCTGATCAGCCGCGCTCGCCAGGCGGCAGATTTCGCTTGGCTTCGAGCCAGGCGAGATCCTCGGCAAGGCTCTCCCGCACCGTCTTTTCCATCCGGCGAAAACGCGCGAGCAATTCTTCGCCGAATGGCGTCAATGCCGCACCGCCGCCCTTCTGTCCGCCGCGTTGCGGCTCCACCACCTGTTCTGAGAACATCCGGTTCATCTCGCTGACAAGCAGCCAGGCTCGGCGATAGGACATGTCCATCGCCCGCCCGGCCGCCGAGATCGACCCCGTCGCGCAGATATGCTCCAGCAGCTCCATCTTGCCGTGACCGAGACGATGCTCGTTCGGAAAGCTGATTCGCAGGACGGGAACAGGTGTTTTTGCGGCTGGGTCGGTCATCGAATCGAGAAATCGAGGAATTTGCGGCACTTTACGCCGCGGTACCGAAACTGTACACCGACCGCACAAGCAGCCTGGGCGGCAATATTCTTCAATTCGGGCGCCAGATCGGATTTTCGGCCGCTCTGTACCTTAGCACGTCTTGAAACATTAGTGGTTTGATGCCTATCTTAACCATGATCCGGTCGTGATCGGATCTCGTGTTGTGCATGGTTTGTCATTCCAGGAAAGGGAAAAAACTGACAACAGTACACGCCAAGGGAAAAACGCTCGCCGTTGTCCCGAAGAGTGCGGAACGTGGCGCCGATGCCGCTGCCCGCGCCTTAGAAGCCGTCCTCACCAGCCTTGAGGACTCCAAAGCTGAAGATATCGTCACCATCGACATTGCCGGAAAATCGGCGCTTGGAGACTACATGATCGTCGTCTCCGGTCGCTCGAACAGGCATGTCCTGGCGATCTCGGATCACCTGCTCACCGATCTCAAGGACGAAGGCTTCGGTTCAGCCCGCGTCGAAGGTCAGGAAGGCGGCGACTGGATCCTGATCGACACCGGTGACATCATCGTGCATGTGTTCCGCCCCGAAATCCGCGAGTTCTACAACATCGAAAAGATGTGGGCGGCTCCGGATATGGATGAAGAAACACGGCACTGACAGGCGAACCGGCAACGTCCGGCGTCTGAGATGCGGCATTTGACTGGCCGGGAAGATAAGAAGCCGGCTGCGGTGCATCGTGCGCCTGAAATGCCGTCACGAGCAGGAGCGGGGAAATGCGAATCGGCCTTTTTGCGGTGGGACGGCTGAAGTCCGGCCCCGAAAAGGATCTTGTGGCCCGTTACCTCGATCGTTTCGCCAAAGCCGGCTCTGCTGTCGGCCTCGAATTCACCCGTGTTGCCGAAGTCGGCGAAAGCCGTGCCTCCAATGCGGAGACCCGCAAGCGCGAAGAGGCGGCGATGCTACTGAAATCGCTGGCCGAGGGCAGCGTTCTCATCCTTCTCGATGAACGCGGCAAGGCGCTCGATAGCGAAGCCTTCGCCAAGTTGCTCGGCGGCTATCGTGACCAGGGCAAACGCGAGCTGACGATTGCGATCGGCGGAGCCGACGGCCTTGATCCCTCCCTTTACGACCGGGCCGACGCCACGCTTTGCCTGGGCAAAATGACCTGGCCGCACCAGCTGGTCCGCACGCTGATCGCCGAGCAGCTCTACCGCGCTGTCACCATCTTGTCCGGCCATCCCTATCACCGCGTCTGAACGTTCCACGTGGAACCCATCTCTTTGACACTGCGTCGCATTGTCACGCAGCCGTGTTTTGCTGCGTCAGCCATTCTCCTGCAAACTTTCTGGCAAAGCGTGCCAAATCAGCTTAGTCTCCGCGCAATTTGACAGAGTGCCGGACACGCATGACGACGACTCCAACCAGGCGACACCGCATGATTCTGCCGGCACTTGCGGCCGGTTTCGGTGTTGCGGTCATCCTCGTCTCGACAAGCCCGTTTTCGGTCCGGGCCCAGGATGCCGCCCCGGAAGCGGCGCAATCTTCAAACCCGCCACCCGCCGAGGCGCCGCTGCCCGATCCGGCCGCCGAACTTGCCGCCAAACGGGATGAGACCCGCGCCGAACTCGAAGCCCTGTCGAAGACCATTAGCCTGTCCTCGGACAAGGTGAGCGAGCTCCAGCAAAGCATCAGCAATCTGGAAAAGAGCACGCAGAGCGTTCGCCAGGCGCTGATCGATTCCGCCGCACGCCGCAAGGGGCTGGAAAAACAGATCCTCGAGAGCGAGAAGAAGCTTGCCGACCTCGGCGTCAAGGAGGATGGCATCCGCCGTTCCCTGCACGAACGCCGCGGCCTGCTGGCCGAGGTGCTGGCGGCACTCCAGCGCATGGGCCGCAATCCGCCGCCGGCTTTGCTCGTCACGCCCGACGACGCGCTTGCTTCCGTGCGCAGCGCCATCCTGCTCGGCGCCGTCGTGCCCGGCATCCGCAAGGAAACCGACAAGCTCGCCGCCGATCTCGCAAGCCTGGCCGCCCTGCAGACGGCAAGCGCCGCCGAGAAGGCTCGGCTGACGGCGACGATGACCGATAGCATCGAGGAAGAGCGGCGCATGGATCTGCTGCTTGCCGAAAACGACAAACTCAGCCGCAGCAGCGCCGCCGAACTGCAGGCCGAGAAGAAGCGGTCCGAGGAACTGGCGGGCAAGGCGACCAGCCTCGAGGGCCTCGTCGCCTCCATGGAATCCGAGATCGCCTCGGTACGCGAGGCGGCCGCCGCCGCCCGCCAGGCCGAGGAGAACCGCCGGCTCTTGACGGACGAGCAGCGGGCTCAGGCGAAGGCGCTGGCCGAGAGCGGCGTGCCCGATAAAAACCGCATTGCGCCCGCATATCCCTTCGCAGAATTGAGGGCGAAATTGGAACTGCCCGTGGCAGGCGATATCCTGCGCCAGTTCGGCGATGCCGACGGCACCGGGCATGAAGCCATGGGCATGACCGTCGCCACCAACCCGGAGACAGTGGTGACGGCGCCTGCAGACGGCCTGGTGGTTTTTGCCGGCGCTTTCCGCAGCTACGGCCAGATGATCATCCTTGACGCGGGCGATGGCTATCACCTGGTTCTCTCGGGAATGGATACGATCAATACCCGCCAGGGAAAATTCGTTTTCGCCGGCGAGCCGCTCGCCGTGATGGGAGCGAAAAGAGTGGCGAGCGCAACTGCATTGGCGCTGGAAACGGACCGGCCAACGCTTTACATTGAATTTCGAAAAGACGGTAAACCGGTCGATTCTCGACCGTGGTGGACCGCCAAGGACACTGGAAAGGCACGCAATGATTCGTAGGGCTTCTCTTGTTCTGGTCGGCGCATTGATGGGTGCGACCGCGATGAGCGTCATTTACTCGGCAGGTGTGCCGGCAGAAGCGGCCGGATCCTCGACATACAAGGAACTTTCTGTATTCGGCGACGTCTTCGAACGCGTGCGTGCGCAGTATGTCACGCCGCCGGCCGAAGACAAGCTGATCGAAAACGCCATCAACGGCATGCTGTCTTCGCTCGACCCGCATTCAAGCTATATGAATGCGAAGGACGCCGAAGACATGCGCACCCAGACGAAGGGTGAATTCGGCGGTCTCGGCATCGAAGTCACGATGGAGGACGAGCTCGTCAAGGTCATCACCCCGATCGACGACACGCCCGCCGCCAAGGCCGGCGTTCTCGCCGGCGACTACATCTCCGAGATCGACGGGCAGTCCGTTCGCGGCCTGAAGCTGGAAGACGCCGTCGAAAAAATGCGCGGCGCCGTCAATACCCCGATCAAGCTGACGCTGATCCGCAAGGGCGCCGACAAGCCCATCGAACTGACGATCGTCCGTGACGTCGTCGCTGTCCAGGCCGTCAAGTCGCGCGTCGAGGACGATGTCGGTTACCTCCGCATCATCTCCTTCACCGAAAAGACCTACCCGGACATGGAGAAGGCGATCAAGAAGATCAAGGACACCGTTCCGGCCGACAAGCTGAAGGGTTACGTCCTCGACCTGCGCCTTAACCCGGGTGGCCTGCTCGACCAGGCGATCAATGTCTCCGACGCCTTGCTGCAGCGTGGCGAGGTCGTTTCGACCCGTGGCCGCAATCCGGATGAAACCCGCCGCTTCAATGCCGGCCCGGGCGACCTGACCGACGGCAAACCGGTCATCGTGCTGATCAACGGCGGTTCGGCCTCCGCATCGGAAATCGTTGCCGGCGCGCTTCAGGATCTGCGCCGCGCCACCGTCCTTGGCACCCGCTCCTTCGGCAAGGGCTCGGTCCAGACGATCATCCCGCTCGGTGAAAACGGCGCGCTGCGCCTGACCACGGCGCTCTATTACACGCCGTCGGGCCGCTCGATCCAGGGCACCGGCATCACCCCCGACATCAAGGTCGAGGAGCCGCTGCCGGAGGAACTGCAGGGCAAGATGGTGACCGAGGGTGAATCCAGCCTGCGTGGTCACATCAAGGGCCAGAGCGAAACCGACGAAGGTTCGGGCTCCGTTGCCTATGTGCCGCCGGACCCGAAGGATGACGTTCAGCTGAACTACGCGCTCGACCTTCTGCGCGGCAAGAAGACCGATCCGGCCTTTCCGCCGAACCCAGACAAGGCCGTCGTCGCCAAGTAATCGATCATTGCAAGGCCGGGCACTCGCCCGGCCTTGACCCTTTCTGCTGTTTCCCGGTTTGGAGCGGGCGAGAAAATTGGGAACGGACCTGCATGCGCCTTTGGGGCGCAACCGCAAAACCGGCAGCCGGCGGCCGGGAGTGCTGCGCCTCGGCCGCATCGCCGCCAGTCTGTGTCTTTTTGCGATAGGCGGCTTCTCCCTTTATACGGCATTTCGTGGCGACGGGCTCGAACGCAAAAAACCGCCGGCAACCGAGCAAGCGGCAGCGCCCTCGTCGAGCACACCTCAACCAGCGCAGACGCCGGCCGGCCAGGCGGCGGATGGCATGCCGCGTGCCGAACCGCGTTCGGGCGCCAATGTCGAGCAGATGGTCACCGGTGACGGGTCTGTCGTCACCAAATACAGCCCCCGCCCCCGCGACGGCAGCGGACCGGTATTGGTCGATGCCATGCAGATCGGCCAGGATCCGCGCATGGCGGCGCTGCCGAACGAGACACTGCTTGAGGATTCGGCCTATGGCAGGCTGCCGATCGTCGGCCCCGACGGTCGACGGCCGATGGATCAGTATGCCCGTCCCTCGTCCGGCGCCCGGGGTGTACGCGTCGCCATTGTCGTCAGCGGCCTTGGGCTCAGCCAGACGGGAACGCAGCGCGCCATCGCCGAATTGCCCGAGGAGATCACGCTGGCCTTTGCCGCAAGCGGCAACAGCCTCCAGCGCTGGATGCAGGAAGCCCGGCGCGGCGGCCATGAAATCCTTCTGCAGGTGCCGCTGGAGCCGTTTGATTACCCGGCAAACGATCCAGGCCCGGAGACTCTGCTAACCTCAAAGCCGGTCGCCCGCAACATCGAGAACCTGCACAAGGCGATGGGCGAGATCACCAATTACACCGGCATCCTGAACTATCTCGGCGGCCGTTTCCTTTCCGACCCTGCCGCCATGGAGCCCATCATGCGCGATATCGGCAAACGTGGCCTGCTCTTCCTCGACGACGGGACGTCGGCGCAGTCGAAAACGGCTGATGTCGCCAAGGGGACCGAACTGCCCTATGCCTTTGCCGATCTGCAGCTCGACGGCCAGCTCGACGTCAACGCCATCCTGAAAAAACTCGACGAGCTCGAGCGTGTCGCTCGCAAGAACGGCCAGGCGATCGGCATCGCCTCGGCTTTTGACGAAAGCGTCGACGCCATTGCCAAGTGGAGCGAGGAGGCTTCGATGCGCGGCATCGAGATCGTCGGCGTTGCGGCGCTTTCGAAGGACCCCAGAAACCCCTGAGATGATGTCCTCAACGGAGAAGAAGATGAGCCAGGCGACCGTGAAAGCCGAGGATCTGCCCTATCGCCCATGCGTCGGCGTGATGATCCTGAACCGCGATGGCCTGGTCTGGGCCGGCCGACGCATTCCCGACGGCAATTCCGAATATGACGGCTCGCCGCAGCTCTGGCAGATGCCCCAGGGGGGCATCGACAAGGGCGAGAATCCCCTGGATGCCGCCTACCGCGAGCTCTATGAAGAAACCGGCATCAGAACGGTGACGCTGCTCGCCGAAGCAAGCAATTGGATCAATTACGATCTGCCGCCGTCGCTGATCGGCATCGGGCTGAAAGGGAAATTTCGCGGCCAGACGCAGCGCTGGTTCGCCTTCCGCTTCGAGGGCGACGAGAGCGAGATCGCCATCAATCCGCCGCCCGGCGGCCACGATCCCGAATTCGATGCCTGGGAATGGAAGCCGATGCAGGAGCTGCCGGGCCTGATTGTCCCCTTTAAGCGCGCCGTCTATGACCAGGTGATAGCCGAATTCCGGCATTTGGCGGCGCTGCAATCGGAAGACTGATCAAGAGGACGATGCAGGCCGCGTCAACCGGCCTGCATCCGATCCGAATTATTCGGCTTCGTCGGCGGAATCGGCGTTGAGCTGGCCGTATTTGCTTTCGCCGATTTTCTCGAGCAGATCGAGCTGCGTTTCGAGGAAGTCGATATGGCCTTCTTCATCGGCCAGCAGCTCTTCGAACAGCTTCATCGACACATAATCGCCAGCTTCATAACAAATATCGCGCGACTTCTTGTAGGCCGTGCGGGCGTCATACTCGCCGGCGAGATCGGCTTCGAGGACTTCCTTGACGTTCTGGCCGATACGCAGAGGGGCCAGAGTCTGCAAATTGGGATGGCCTTCGAGGAAGATGATGCGGGCGACGAGCCGGTCGGCATGATGCATCTCTTCGATGGATTCGGCGCGTTCCTTCTTGGCGAGCTTGGTGTAGCCCCAATCCTCGAGAAGACGATAGTGAACCCAATATTGGTTGACTGCCCCGAGTTCGAGGAACAGTGCCTCGTTAAGCCGCTCGATGACCTTTTTGTCGCCTTTCAATGTCCGCTCTCCTGTTTTCCTCATGGAATTGCTTCAAGCGCGACATGAAATCAAATATTTCGGCCTCCGTCGAGTGGCGACGGGCGTGATATTCCTCGGTCGTCTGGATGATGATGTCGACCACGTTGGGGAAGCAGCCGCAGCAGCGACCGCGCTTTTCCATCGCATGATAGACCTTCGCAGGCACGATAAGCTGCCAACAATCTTCGTCGAGTAGGTTGGTGATAACCTCCCGGATTTCCTTGTCGGTTATATAATTGCAGCTGCAGACAAGCACGTCTTCATTTCCAAACATGACACTGACTATCGTGTTTTCTGCTAAAGAAGATGGTGGCTGTCAAGAAAAAATTCGAGCCCGACCGGATCGATTGAAGCGATGGACGCGGCCTGTTGCAGATTCTCTGAAATTCTGCAGCGAGCGCATGATGCAGGTGTGCCCGGTCGGTCGTTTGACGTGTTCAATGAAAGTTCCGCCCGCGCGGCATGACCTCGGCAGTTTCCGCCGCACCGCCATGACGGCCCGCCGCACCCATCCGTCTTTCCAATTCCGCCTTCTCCTGCGCAGTCGCAAATTTTCTCTGCCGTGGGTCGACCCCAGGCCTCAGCACCTCGTCCGCGCGCTCACAGGCGCCAAAACGCCGGGCCTCGCGTTGCAGGATGTCAAGCGCCGGCGTCATGTCCTCGATATGCTCGACGACCGTATGGATCACGCCGCTATGGCTTTGCAGCCTGCCGCGGATTTTCACGAGCCGGGCTCCCATAACGACTGCCCGGTATTTGTCGAACATCTTGTTCCAGACGATCGCATTGGCGACCCCGGTCTCGTCCTCCAGCGTCATGAAGATCACGCCTTTGGCCGAACCCGGGCGCTGCCGCACCAGCACCAGACCGGCAATCGTCACCCTTTTCCCGTTGGGCACCGTCAGAAGATCGACATTGCGTGTAATGCCCGCCTTTCGCAATTCCTCCCGCAGAAACGAGACGGGATGCGCTTTCAGAGACAGGGAAAGATAACGATAATCCTCGATCACCTGCTCGCCCGGCAGCATGTCGGGCAACTTCGCCGCGGGTTCGGGCTGAAGGTCGAGATGACGGACCTGTTCGAAAAGAGGCAGCTCTTCGGCCGCACTCTTCACATCCAGTGCCCGCACAGCCCAAAGCGCTTCGCGGCGCGACAGATGGATCGATCGGAACGCATCCGCATCCGCCAGCCGCTCAATGACGGACTTCTGCAGACCGGACCGCAGCCAAAGATCGCGCACCGAACCATATCCTTGACCTCGATTGTCGACGAGCCGTTCCATATCGTCCGACGAGAGACCCTTGATCTGCCGGAAGCCCAGCCGCACAGCATGCCGGGTCTTGATGATCCCGCCCATCTCGCCATGCCGAAAATCGATGGCCTCCCGGTCGAAGGAGGCCTCTTCCAGAGTACAATCCCAGTCCGATTCATTGATGTCGACCGGCAGGATCTTTACCCCATGCTCGCGCGCATCCCGCACCAGCTGGGCCGGCGCATAAAAGCCCATTGGCTGGGAGTTCAGCATCGCCGCACAGAAGACATCGGGATAATAGGCCTTGAGCCATGACGAGGCATAAACCAGCAGTGCGAAGGAGGCGGCATGGCTTTCCGGAAAGCCGTATTCACCGAAGCCTCTGATCTGATTGAAACATTGTTTTGCGAACTCGGGATCGTAGTTCTTTGAGACCATGCCCTCGATGAACCGCTTCTCGAAATCGCCGATCGTACCGGTTCGCTTGAATGTCGCCATCGCCCTGCGAAGCTTGTCGGCCTCGGCCGGCTTGAATCCTGCAGCGGTGATCGCGATCTGCATCGCCTGCTCCTGAAACAGGGGGACGCCGAGGGTTCTTTCGAGAACCGCTTCCAGCTCCTTGCTCGGATAGTCGATCGGGATGTTCCTGGCGCGCTGCTCCCGGCGTTTCAAATAGGGATGGACCATATCGCCCTGGATCGGCCCCGGCCGGACGATCGCCACCTCGATAACGAGGTCGTAGAATATCTTCGGCTTGAGACGCGGCAGCATGCTCATCTGCGCCCGGCTTTCGATCTGGAAGACGCCAAGCGTATCGGCCCGGCCCATCATCTCATAGACCGGCCTGCCCTCCTCCCCATGCTCCCTGTTGCCGAGGTCTGCGAGCGCCTTCTTGACATCATAATGCAGTTCAAGCAGCGAAAATGCCTTCCGCAGGCAGGTCAGCATGCCGAGGGCCAGTATATCCACTTTGAGGATCTTGACGTTGTCGAGATCGTCCTTGTCCCATTCGATCATGTAGCGATCCGGCATCGCCGTCTTCATGATCGGCACGACCTCGTCGAGCCGGTCCCGTGTGATGACGAAGCCGCCGACATGCTGAGTGAGGTGACGCGGAAAGCCGAGAAGCTCGGAGGCATATTTCAACACGTTCTGCGTCACTGGATCCTTGACGTCGAGACCGGCCGCCTTGGCATCCCGATCGGAGAGATTGTCCTCCGACCAGCCCCAGACGAGGCTGCTGATCGCCGACTGAACATCCTCCGACAGGCCGAAGGCTTTGGCGACCTCGCGACCGGCCGAACGGGTGCGGTAGGTGGTAACCCCTGCCGTCAGCCCGGCATGTTCTCTTTTGTAGGTTCTATAGATGAACTGGATGACCTCTTCACGGCGGTCATGCTCGAAATCGACGTCGATATCCGGCGGTTCGTCGCGATCCATCGAAATGAAACGGTCGAAAAGCAGCGTGCTCTTTTCAGGATTGACCTCCGTTATTTCAAGGCAATAGCAGATGACCGAATTCGCCGCCGATCCGCGTCCCTGGCACAAAACCTTGAGGTCATAACGGGCGTGCTGGATGATCCTGTGAACCGTAAGGAAGTATGAAGCGTAGTTCTTGTCGCCGATGAGTTTCAGTTCATAATCGATCTGCTTTACCACCTTGGGCGGCACACCCTCGGGATAGCGTTTGATTGCTCCCGCTCTCGTCAGCCTTTCAAGCGTCTCCTGCGGTGTTTCGCCGGGATCGTTTTCAGGCGGATAATTATGCTCCAGTTCCTTCAGCGAAAAGCTCAACCTGCCAAAAAAGGCCTGCGTATTTTCGATCGCACCAGGATAGTCACGGAAGATCCGGACCATTTCACGTGAACCCTTGAGGTAGCGCTCGGCATTCGGCGCCAGCAGGAATCCAGCTTGCGATATCTGCACATGCTCTCGGATCGCGATCACGACATCCGAAAGCGGCCGGCGTTCGGGATGGTGGTAAAGCGGCTGGTTGGTGGCAATCAACGGCACGCGATTTCGGGCGGCAAGCGTGGCAAGCACCGCAAAGACCTGCCTGTCGCGGCCGTCATAGGCTGGCGCCAGCGCCATAAAAAAAGCCTTGCGGAACCGTCTGCGAAACCGTTCCAGATAATCCTCCAGCGCCGACTGGCCCCGCTGATGATCGACAAGGGTACGATCGGGAACGACAGCAAGCATCATCTCGTCTCCCCATTCCATGAATTCCGTTTCCGTCAGGATGCAGGTTCCCTTGACCGCTTCCTCCTTCAGATTGCCGGCGCTGAGAAGGCGGCAGAGATTTGCCCATCCCCGCCGATTGCTGGGATAGGCGAGAATGTCAGGCGTTCCATCGGAGAAGACGAGACGGGCACCCGGCTGGACCCTGATCGGATCGAGGATTTCCTCGCCTTCCCATGTCTGAAAATCCGCCTCATGTCTGTTCTTGTACTTCTCTTCGATCTGCAGCGCCTGCGCATGCGCCCTGACCACGCCGGCAACCGAATTCCGGTCCGCGATCCCGAGACCACCAAGCCGAAGATGAGCGGCCTGTACGACCATTTCCTCAGGGCCGGAGGCACCTTCGAGAAACGAGAAATTCGTCCTGGCGCCAATTTCGAAAAATGCGGGCTCGGTCATCATGCAAAGACCCCGTGCATGAACCATCGAGGGCTAAGCTCCTGACCATAGAAGCCTCGGCGGTAGATCCAGAAACGATGTCCGGCTTCATCCTCGATGCGAAAATAGTCACGCGCCTCCGCGTCGCTTCCGTCGATCCACCACTCCATGGCAATCCGCTCCGGACCCTCGCTTTTGGCCACTTGATGCTGCATGCGCCGCCAGCGAAAGATCTGTGGCGGACCATCGGGCACTTCGGCGAGTACGGTCTCGACAGGCTCCGGCGTTGCAAAAAGCCGCAACGGACGCTCTTGGCGGAAAGGAAGAGAGCCGTCCTGTTCGGCCTTCCCCCGTCTTGAAAGCTTGTCCGTCGTCGGAACAGCGATGACGGCGCGTTCCGGCACATGGCTCTCACGAAGCTGGAAGCTTTGCAGACAATCCGCACCCAGCCGAGCAGAGACGCGGTCGACGAAAGCCGAAAGCGAAATTTCTCCCTGCCGATCTCCCTCGAAATCAGTTTGGGCTTCGTTGAAGGGATCGTGCCGCAGCACATTCAGCCGCACGATCTCGAAACCATAGCCGGCATCGAGATCATCATAGACCGCCTGCAGTCGCTCGGAAAAAAGCCCGGCGATAAATTTCGGTTCGCGAAGCGGTTGCGAAGCGCCGACGGAAATACGAAAGACCCTGCCGTCGACACGGAATAGAACCAGTTCGAACACCCGTCCGCCGGCGCCTCGTGCTTCCAGCGACGGCTGCAGCGACACGGCGACCTGCCTGGTGACCGCAAGGATCTGCTCCTCCGTTCCGATAGGTTCGATCAGACGGCTTTCGGCCGAAAGGCTGGCGACGGGACGACGGGGCGAAACCGGTTCTTCTTCACGCCCTAGCGCTTGGTCGAGACGCAGAAGCAATTCCGGCCCGAACCGGCGGGTCAGCGGTGCCCGCGGCGCACTGATGACGTCACCGATATATTTCAGACCAAGCTTCTTCAGCGCATCGACGGTTTGCCCTTGCAGCCGCAAGGCTGCGACCGGGAGGGACATCAGCACGCGCTCCGTCTCCTCGTCCTCGATCACGCCGCTTTGCCCGAAACGCGACACGGCCCAGGAAAGACCCGGCGACGAAGAGATCGCACCGCGCGCATCGATCCCCATATGAAAGAGCCGCGACAGAACATCCTTGAGCAGCGCCTTTTCGCCGCCGAAGAGATGCGTGCAGCCGGTAATGTCGAGAAACAGGCCGTCCTCGCCGTCGAACGCCACCAATGGCGTGTACCGGTCGCACCAGTCGGCAATTGCCTCCAGCAGCCGGCGGTCGGCCGCCGGATCCTCTTCCACCACCTCGAGCGTCGGATACATGGCGCGCGCTTCGGCAACGCCCTGCTCCTTCTTCAACCCCAGCCGCTCGGCCAATTCGTCCAGTGCCGTCAGCCGCATGGCGTTGTTGAGTTTGCCCGAACAGACGATGGATGGTGCCTCAGGACGCCCTTTCGAACGCCAGGAGGCCCCCCATCGCCTGCGGGCGATACGGTCGGTTGGCAGATGCGGGAAGCTGAGCGCCAGCATGCGCTGACTGTTCGCCTGGAGGACGAACGAGGTTTGGTTCGGCGACAGGGAAAAATTCGCGTTCATGAGGATTCCACTCCAGGAGAAAGGAGAGCGGGGCCGAATTACGACTCTTCTCCAGCGTGAGACGGAAAACCGGATTGCCGATACTGCCGGCAAGCTTAGATCCATCCGGCAACGGCCGCAGACCAGACGGTGCCGGTTCGACATGCAGGCGCAAGGCCGCACTGCTGGCCTCCTCCGCTCCTGCCTGCCGCAGAAGAAAGAGCGGACGGCGGGCAGCATGCGCCCTGAGACTGAGCCTGCGGCTTTCGGTCAGACCGAAATGCGCAGGGTTGCCCCGCACTTCGAAGATGACGGCCGAGAAAGCAGCGCTTTCCACCGCCGCCTCCGCCAGCCAGAGCGCTTCGTCCAGCTTGCGCGGCGAGGCATGGAGAAATCGCTCCGGACACAACCCGAAATTCCGAAGCCCGGGAGCATAGGGACGGCCGGCCTCCAGCGTGCCGACCGTATCGCCGATCCAGAGCAACGGCAAAAGCTTGCCGGCACCTGATTCCTGCTTCTGCAGCCGCGCTGCAACCGCCATCGCCAGTCCGCTTGCCGCGCCGGCATCGCGCGACAGCGCGGATCGGAATTCGGTAATCGCATCGAGAGGCAGGCCGCCTTCCAGCGCCCGATCGACAAACTCCACTCCAAACTGCAGGAGTGGAAGACTGCGCTGCTGGCGTGTCTTGCGTCCTTCCGCCAAGGCTTCCTGCTCCGCCGCCGCAAGCGCCGGCGCGGGCTTTCCTTCCAGCTTGGCAATGGTTTCGCGGAGCGCAAAAAGCCGCTCGCGCGCCAGGGCGTTCTGCGCCATGGCGTTTACTCCGATCCGTCTTGTTCCTGTTATGTTCTTATGGATTCCAGAGAGAGAAAGAAGAGTCAACCACCATTTTCTATGAATTTATTCCTGCCTTTGATTCCGCACTCGAAAATCGGCGATAAAGGTTCTATATGGGCCCGCAAAGGAAGGAACATTCATGGCCCGCATAGACCAGAGCGATGATTGGCGGGACCGCCATGCGCCGACGATCAGCACTTTCGAGTCGCTGGCCATGGAGGCCTATAGCCATCTGCCCGATGAATTCCGTCAGCTGACGACCAATCTCACGATCGAGATCGAGGATTTCCCCGATGACGATGTTTTCGAGGACATGGCGCTCGAAACCCCTTTCGATCTGCTCGGCCTTTTCGAGGGCAGGGGCATTTCCGAACGTTTTACCGTGGAAACCGGCGAAATGCCGAACCGCATCCGCCTCTACCGGCGCCCCATTCTCGATTACTGGGCGGAGAATGACGAGACGCTGGGCGATATAATCACCCATGTCCTGATCCACGAGATCGGCCACCATTTCGGGCTGAGCGACGATGATATGGAGCGGATCGAGGCCAGCGCCGAAGAAGCCGCGGAGCGTTAGACGTCTATCCTGGAATTAAGTCTTACTGCTCGGAGAGTTTCATCTCCGGATCGTAATCCTTGCCTTCGACGGTCTTGACGACGGCCTGGCCGCACTGCATCGCGCCGGTTGCGGCATTGAAGGCATAGGTCGGCGAACCCTCCAGCGACCAGCCCTTGTTCAGGGCGGCAGTGACCTTGTGGCAAAAGGAAGCGTCGTCGGGGCCGGTCAGGAAGCGATAGAGTTTCATCAGGCGGGCTTTCTTGCAGAAATCAGGCGAGCTTTATGAACCAGAGCTTCGGCCTGGACAAGATGCAGCCGCTCGATCATCCGCCCGTTCGCATTAATGACGTTGAGGCCCCTGGCAGCCGGATCGGCAAAGGCTGATATGATTGCCTGCGCTTCGGCAATCTCCTCCGCGCTCGGACCGAAATGCCGGTTGGCGGCCGCAATCTGCGTGGGATGGATCAGCATCTTGCCGGCAAAGCCCATGGCGCGACCCTGTCCGCATTCCGCCTCGAAGCCTTCGCCATCGCGGAAATCGTTGAAGACGCTGTCGAGCGCATCGAGTCCATAGGCCTTGACCGCCAGAATGACCTGCATCAGCCACGGCACGAGATAGGTCCGCCCCGGCTGCGGCAGGACGCCCGTTTCCTTGCGCAGATCATTGAGGCCGACGACGAGGCAATCGAGCCGCGATCCCGGGGTGTGGCCGAATTCGGCGATCGCCCCGACATTCAGCACGCCGCGCGGCGTCTCGATCATCGCCCAGATTCGCACTTCCTCCTGCGCATCCGCTTCCGTCAGCAGGTCGCCGACATCAGTGACATCCTGCGGCTCGTCCACTTTCGGCAGCAGGACGGCATCGGGCGAAACTTCCTTGACCAGATCGAGATCCGCCGGCCCGAATTCGGACGACAAAGAATTGATGCGGATGATCCTTTCCTTGCCCTCCAGCGGCGGCCCGGCAAAAAAACGTCTCAGATTTTCCCGCGCTTCTTCCTTCTTCTCAGGAGCGACGGAATCCTCCAGATCGAAAATAACCGCATCACAATCAAGGGAACGGCTTTTTTCGAGCGCCCGGAGATTGATGGCGGGCACACTCAGCACCGAGCGGCGCAGACTTGAGGAGCGGAGAGGTTTGCTTTCTTTCATCATCCATTAGTGCCAAGCTTCGCAAAACCCGGCAAGACAACAAAAAGCCATGCTTGCCTTGCAGAGAGGAAAAGGAAGGACCACATTCCTTTCTGTAGAAAGGTCTCAAACCATGCAGAACATTCGCTCCATCTTCTTCATGCTTGCCGGCGCCACCTTTTTTGTCGCCATGCTGCTTCTCACCTTCTCGGTGACGCTTGCCGTCGGCGGCATCTTGACCGTGCTCATGGTCGGGCGCGCGCTTTCGATGAAGATGAAGCCCGCTCCGGTCCGCGCCAAGGCAAACAATGGCAAGCCGGAGATGCGCGTCTGGAACGACGGCCGCGGCACGATCATCGATCTCTGAGGCCTGCTTTCAAAAAAATCACCGACACTGTCGGATCATGCTTCCATGATACGTCTTTGAAGCAGCCGGGCATTCAGCCGGCGCTCAAAAACGATGGAGGACGAGCATGGATACGACGGAAAACAAACCGGCCAAGTTGCCGCCAGTGAAGAATGGCCTGCTTCCCTATCTCACAGTCGACGGCGCGGTGAAGGCCGCGGAATTCTACAAGAAGGCCTTCGGCGCCGAAGAGGCCCACAGGGTGCCGGTCGACGAGAGCGGCCGGACGATGCATATTCATCTCTATATCAACGGCAGCTCCCTCATGCTGGCTGATGCCTATCCCGAATATGGCCATGCCTTCAAAGGCCACGAAGGGTTCGCCATTCAGCTGGTTACCGATGACATCGATTTCTGGTGGGACCGCGCGGTTGCGGCCGGCGCCGAAGTCGTCATGCCGGTCGAGCTGATGTTCTGGGGCGACCGCTACGGCCAGCTTCGCGATCCGTTCGGGGTGCTCTGGGGCTTGAACGCGCCGAGCAAATAAGAGACGCATTCCATGGGCGGGCCGCGCGAAACGCCGCGTGGCCGCCCTTTTGGAAAGATTCTCCTTCATTTCGGCAAAAAACTGGACTAGATGCACATCAGGAAAGTACATTTGCTGAAATGGAGCATGGGTCATGGATAAATTCGTGAAGCTCACGGGCGTTGCAGCGCCCCTGCCGGTCGTCAACATCGACACCGACATGATCATTCCGAAGGACTATCTGAAGACCATCAAGCGCACGGGTCTCGGCAAGGGCCTGTTCGCCGAAGCGCGCTACAATGAAGACGGTTCCGAGAATCCCGATTTCGTGTTGAACAAGCCGGCCTATCGCGATGCCAAGATCCTGGTCGCCGGCGACAATTTCGGCTGCGGTTCCTCGCGCGAGCACGCTCCCTGGGCGCTGCTCGATTTCGGCATTCGCTGCGTGATCTCCACCAGCTTCGCCGACATTTTCTACAATAACTGCTTCAAGAACGGCATCCTGCCGATCAAGGTCAGCCAGGAAAACCTCGACAAGCTGATGGACGACGCCTCGCGCGGCTCCAACGCCATCCTGACCGTCGACCTGGAAAATCTGGAAATCACCGGCCCCGACGGCGGCTCGATCAAATTCGATCTCGACGAGTTCAAGCGCCACTGCCTGCTGAACGGCCTCGACGATATCGGCCTGACCCTGGAAAAGGGCAAGGCGATCGACGAATTCGAAAAGAAGAACGCCGCTTCGCACCCCTGGGCTGCTTAAAGCCTGACGCATTGCGATTGATCAAGCCGGGCTTTCGCCCGGCTTTTTCTCTGACATCAAGATCAGAGAAACTTCTCTTGCCAGAGCCTCAGCTTTTCCAGCGATACGCCGATGCCGCCGCAGATTTCGATGAGCGGATTATCGAAGCGCGACAGCAGCCCGGCATGCACATCGGCAACGGCAAGCGCCGCCCCGCAGGCCGGTTCGACCAAGATGCGATGCGCATCGGCAAATTTCAGACAGGCGGCAACGGCATCGGCATCGCTGACGAGCACACTTTCGATCGGATGCTGTTTCGGCAGGTCGAAGACATGCTGCGCCACCTGCCGCGCGCCAAGCGACGTCGCAATCGAGGTGATCGCCGGAAGCGAGATGCGATCATTGGCCTCGAGGCTCGCATGGAATGAAGCTGCCCCTTCGGTTTCGACTGCGATGACGGGCACGTCGGAAAGGCCGTTTCGCCTCAGCCCCGCGACGATGCCGGCAAGCAGCCCGCCGCCGCCGACGCTGGTAACGACGCAATCGAATGCCGCACCCTTCGCCACCACCTCGTCGATCAGCGTCGCATGGCCATCCCACAAAAGCGGATGGTCGAAGGGGTGCACGTAGGTCGCCTCGCGGCTGCGGGCGAGGGCGACCGCGTGGTCGTTGGCTTCATCGAAAACCGACCCGTGGACGAGCACATTCGCGCCGGTGGCGGCGATCGTCTGCCGCACATCGACCGCCGTTGTCTCCGGCACGACGATCGTGACGGGCACACCGAGCGCCCGGCCGGCATGGGCCGCGGCAATGCCGGCATTGCCGCCGGAGGCGCAGAAGATCTCGCGCGCGCCATTTTCTACCTCATGCTGGCACAGCCGGCCGACGCCGCGCAGCTTGAAGCTGCCGGAAGGCTGCAGCGCATCGAGCTTCAGCCAGAGCGCTTTGCCGCTGGCGCTATAGCGGGGGGATGTCTGAGCCAGGGGCGTGTCGAGATGCAGGGATGCTGAAGCCATGGGAACATCCAGGAAATGAAGTGAGACGATTGTTCTAATCCGTTTGACCGCACAGGAGCAACCATCGTGACTACATGGCCCGTGCCTTCAGACGTGCAAAAGCGCTGACACTTTCAATCTCTGCATCGAGCGAAAAATCGGGGCGATGCAGAGATTGAAGCGTACCGATTCAACCCTTCTCTCGCTTGAAATGCCCATTTCCGGGGTCTAAGAAGCCGCAACTTGTTTTTCCAGGAGGGTTTCATGACTGCGCGCAATCTTTTCCTGCTGCCGGGTGACGGCATCGGTCCCGAGGCGATGGGCGAAGTCCGCAAGATCATCGCCTATATGAACGAGGCGATGGATGCCGGTTTCGTCACCGACGAAGGCCTTGTCGGCGGTTGCGCCTACGATGCCCATGGGGCGGCGATCTCGGAAGCCGACATGCAGAAGGCGCTTGCCGCCGACGCCGTTCTCTTCGGCGCGGTCGGTGGTCCCAAATGGGATAGCGTGCCTTACGAAGTGCGCCCGGAAGCCGGCCTCCTGCGCCTGCGCAAGGACCTGCAGCTCTTCGCAAACCTGCGTCCCGCCATCTGCTACCCGGCGCTCGCCTCGGCCTCCTCGCTGAAGCCGGAGCTGGTCGAGGGCCTCGACATCCTGATCATCCGCGAGCTGACGGGCGGTGTCTATTTCGGCGAGCCGAAGGAGATCATCGACCTCGGCAACGGCCAGAAGCGCGGCATCGACACGCAGGTCTACGATACCTACGAGATCGAACGCATCGCCGGCGTCGCCTTCGAAATGGCCCGCACACGCCAGAACCGCGTCTGCTCCATGGAAAAGCGCAACGTCATGAAGTCGGGCGTGCTCTGGAACCAGGTGGTGACCGAAACGCATAAGGCGAAATATTCCGACGTTCAGCTCGAACACATGCTGGCCGATGCCGGCGGCATGCAGCTCGTGCGTCAGCCCAAGCAGTTCGACGTCATCGTCACCGACAATCTTTTCGGCGACATGCTCTCCGACGTCGCCGCCATGCTGACCGGTTCTCTCGGCATGCTGCCCTCGGCCTCGCTCGGTGCGCCGGATGGTAAGACCGGCAAGCGCAAGGCGCTCTACGAGCCGGTGCACGGCTCGGCCCCCGACATCGCCGGCAAGGGCATTGCCAATCCGATCGCCATGATCGCCTCCTTCGCCATGTGCTTGCGTTACTCCTTCAATATGGTCAAGGAAGCCGACGACCTGGAAAAGGCGATCGCCAACGTGCTCGACAAGGGCATCCGCACCGGCGACATCATGGCCGACGGCTGCAGGCAGGTCGGCACCGTCGAGATGGGCGAGGCGATCCTCGCCGAGTTCAAGGCGCTTTCCGCCTGATATATTTCACGTGAAACAATGCCGCCCTCCGCGTCACGCGTGCGGAGGGCTTTTTCATGTGAGGCCGAGCAGCCGCAACCGGGTCGGTCGAAATATCCGAAACGGGCTATTCTCAGCCACAATCTCGTGTATTTTGCGCCGAATTTTAACCCGGCAAATCGAACGGACGACAGGATGCGGGCATTTTGGGCTTCCCTTGATAGGCGCTGGCGCCGCGGCAGCGTTGGCATGCCGCCCTTGCGCTGGCAGGCCTGCCTCTTCATCACCATCAATGCCGTGGCTCTTTCCATGCTGCTCTTCGATGCCCCGGTCGGCGCCAGCGAACGCCCTGCGGCGGTGAAGGAGCTCGGCGAGCTGCTGACCGGCTTCGGCGATTCCGCCTGGCTAATCTGCATCAGCATTCTGCTCTTCTTTCAGGGCAAGGCGGGTTACAAGCTTTTGAAGACGGCGCGCTCCAAGGCGCAGGCGCTTTATGTCAGCTGGATCGGCGCCTATCTCTTCACGACAGTCGTCTTCTCCGGACTTCTCGCCAATCTCCTGAAACGGGCGATTGGAAGGGCGCGTCCCGATCACTTCCACGATTACGGCATGTTTTCTTTCACGCCCTTTTCGGGCCATGCCGCTTTTGAAAGTTTTCCCTCCGGCCATTCCACAACCGTCGGCGCCTTCTTCGCCGCCTTTGCGCTTCTGTTTCCGCGCTACCGTGTTGCCTTTATCGCCTGCGCCATCTGGCTCGGCATGACACGTGTCATGGTCGGCGCCCATTATCCGAGCGACGTCATCGCCGGTCTTGCCTTCGGCGGCTGGTTTTCGCTGCTAACGGCGATCGTCTATGCCCGTTGTGGCCTGCTCTTCAAACTGGCGCCGGATGGCTGGCCACTCGCAAAACGCCTTTTCCCCGACATCGAAAAGCCCGGCGCCTTGTGAGCGCCGGGCCTTTTTCGAGTTTCTCAAGCTCGATCGCGTAATCAATCCAGGGCGTGGATATCCCTGTTCTTCGTCTCCGGCAGGAAGATCACGCCGATGACAAGGGTGATCGCCGCAAAGACGATCGGGTACCAGAGACCGTAATAGATATCGCCTGCGGCAGCGCTCATCGCGAAGGCCGTCGCCGGCAGCAGACCGCCGAACCAGCCGTTGCCGATGTGATAGGGCAGCGACATGCCGGTATAGCGGATACGGGTCGGGAAGAGCTCGACCAGAAGGGCTGCAATCGGGCCGTAGACCATCGTCACATAGAGGACGAGGACGAAGAGAATCGCAACCGTGCCAACCCAGTTGACGCGGGCGGGGTCGGCGACCATGGCGAAGGTGCCGCCATTGGCGATGTTGTAGACCGCCATGTCGGTGACGCCATTGGCTTCGTCCGCCGTCAGCAGCTTGCCTTCGACCAGCTTGGCTGCCGGCATGATTTCCTTCTCGCCGGTGCGTACGGCCTCGGCATTGAGCGCAAGTTCCGGATTGGCGGCGATAAAGGCATCGAGCTTGGCATCCGGCACCTTGGCGACGCCGCGCTTCAGCGGGTAGCCGGCATCGTGAAGAGCAATGTTGACGCCCTTTTCGAAAGCGGCGGTCATGCCCTTCGCCTTGTCGCCGGCGGCAGCGGCGTCGAAGCTCGGGACCGTCGCGTTACCGACCTTCACCGTCGCCGGCTGTCCGGCGGGGCCGGGCACGACGTCATAAGGCACCGAGTTCTTTGTCAGGAACGCCGTCGCCACGTCGCAGGAGCTGGTGAACTTCGCCGTGCCCGTCGGGTTGAACTGGAACTTGCAGTCCGCCGGATCGGCCGTAACTGTTGCACGGATCGAGGCCTGCGCTTCGGCAAGTGCCGGGTTTGCCGTCCAGGTCATCGCCTTGAACAGCGGATTATAGGTCACCGCCGCGATGAGAAGGCCCGCCATGATGATCGGCTTGCGGCCGATCTTGTCGGAAAGGCCGCCGAAGATGACGAAGAATGGCGTGCCGAGGAAGAGCGCAATAGCGACCATGACATTGGCCGAGAATAGGTCGACCTTCAGCACGTTCTGCAGGAAGAACAGCGCATAGAACTGGCCGCCATACCAGACGACCGCCTGGCCCATGGTGGCACCGAGAAGCGCGATGAGTGCGATCTTGGCGTTCTTCCACTGCCCGAAAGCTTCGGTCAGCGGCGCCTTGGAGCCCTTGCCTTCCGCCTTCATGCGCTGGAACGCCGGCGATTCGTTCATCTTCAGGCGAATCCAGACGGAAATACCGAGCAGGACGACCGAGACCAGGAACGGGATGCGCCAGCCCCAGGCGGCGAATTGAGCCGGAGCCATTAGCGACTGAACGAGAATGATGACGATCAGCGACAGGAACAGGCCGAGCGTTGCCGTCGTCTGAATCCATGAGGTGAAATAGCCGCGCCGGCCGTTCGGCGCATGTTCGGCGACATAGGTTGCCGCACCACCATATTCACCGCCGAGCGCCAATCCCTGCAGCAGGCGCAGGCCGATCAGGATGATCGGGGCTGCGATGCCGATGCTGGCGGCTCCCGGCAGGATACCGACGAGAAAAGTCGACATGCCCATGATCAGGATCGTCACCAGGAAGGTGTATTTGCGGCCGACGAGATCACCGAGACGGCCGAACACCAGCGCACCGAAGGGGCGCACCAGGAAGCCGGCGGCAAAGGCGAGCAGCGTGAAGATGTTGCGCGTCGCCTCGGGATATTGGGTGAAGTAGGTCGCGCCGATATAGGTGGCGAGCGAACCGTAGAGATAGAAATCATACCATTCGAAAACGGTACCGAGCGAAGAGGCGAAGATGACCTTCTTCTCCTCGCCCGTCATCGGACCGGCCTTCGTGCCGTCGATGCTTGCGACATTTGCCATTGTCTGTCCTCCACAGAGTGATGAGCAACGCGCGCGGCCTACTCTCCTCAAAGCATACCCCCGCGACACGCCTGACGAGAGTGTGCCAGAAAAGACAGTCCGCAAAGAGAGATGCTTTGGGATTATGACTTTAGTCTAACGAGCGCGCGTTCCATCACTCGCATCGGAGCGCGGCTCAGCCCTCCTGCCGGGTGATGACATCTGGCGGCGGGACGGTTTCAGCCGGTTGCGAAGGGGCCTGCTACGCCCTCAGCGCCTGCGCCGGCGATTGCCGGTAGGCAAGCACCGCCGGCAATGCGGCGAGAATGCCGGCAAAGGCAAGCAACACTCCCATAAGCCCGGCATCTTCCCGGGCGAAGCCAACCGGCATGGCGATGCCGCTGGTCTGGGAGAGCAAGCCGGACAAGGTCAGCGCCGCGGCGAAACCGAGTGCAAACCCAAGCGCTATGCCGACTGCCACCAGGAAGAAGAATTCAAGGAAGACGATGCCGAAGATCGCGCCGCGCGGGGCGCCGAAGGCTCTGAGCGCACCGATCTGGCGACGGCGCTGGCCGATATGGATGACTGTGACCAGCACCAGCGACGCCGCGACGAGAGCTTGTGCGCCGGAAGCGACCGCAACAAGGATTTGCTTGGCATCGCCAAGCGTGGCGTAAAGACTGGTTAGCACCTCGCCGGGGAAGACGGCGATGGTGTTGCCGTTGCGATAGTCCTGGCGGAGCTTATAGGCGTCGGCGATCGTTTTCGGCTTGACGAGGATCGCCGGAAGGCCTGGAGCATCTGCGGCCCAGGTCTCGTTCAGCGTCGCATCCGGATCGAGCGCGCCGTGTTGACCATGCTCGTCATGCTCGGCGCCGGCATGATCATGATCGCCTTCGGTCTCCTCGGCGCCATCCGCATGCTCCTCTGCTTCCAGCCCGTGAATGTGCCAGACCGCCTGAATGGGAACGAGAATCGCCCGATCCCAGGCACTATCCGTCGGCCGCAAGCGGCCGACGACATTGTAGGCGAGTTCGGTATGGGTTTCGCCCCCTTCTTCCGCCGAACCATGCATCGGCTTGATTTCATCGCCGAGCGAAAGCCTGACCGCGGAGCCGATCACTGCCTCCCCCTCATGCGTGAAAGCCTTGCCTTCAGCAAAGTCGCCGGACAGCTTGTTCGACATTTTTGTCGTCGTGCCGACCATCGGGTAGCCGGAGAAGGAATCGCCGAAGCCGATCGGCGCCGCCCAGTCGACCCGGGGATCGGTGGCAAGTCTTGCCAGCACCTCGCCCGGCATCAGCGGCAGGGGCGAGGGCTGCAGGAAGACGGAGGAGAGCACGAGCTGCGTCTCGCTGCCGCCGGCGCCGATGACGAGGTCGAACTTATCGGCGGCGCGCGCGCTGCCGAGGCGAAGCGCCCGCTCCTGCAGGACCACGGAGACGCCGAGCGCGGTCGCAAACGCCACAAGGAGCACGACAACCAGCGATCCCGCCCACAGGCGGCGAAGATCGGCGCAAATGAAGCGGATCATGCGGCCTCCCCCGCAGCGGTAATGGCATCCTTGCTGATTCGACCGGAGCTGAGCGTGATGCGCCGGTCGAGACGGCCGGCGAGCCGCTGATCGTGGGAAACGATGATCAGCGTGCTGCCTTCGGCATTGGCAAGATCGAGGATGAGATCGCCGACGGCCTCGCCGCTTTCGGCGTCGAGGCTTGCAGTCGGCTCGTCGGCGATGATGACGCCGGGTTTGCGCAGCAGCGCGCGGGCGATCGCCACCCGCTGCATCTCGCCGCGCGACATGGTCTCGATCTTCTGGCCGGGACGGCAAAGTTCGACCGTGTTCAAAAGCGCATGCGCCCGCTCAATGGCGGCGGCCGTGGCGGCGCCGGCAAGCCGGGCGGGCAGAAGCACGTTTTCAAGTGCTGACAGACCTGGGAAAAGATGAAACTCCTGCATGACAAGGCCGATATTGGCGGCGCGGAACCGGTCGCGCCGGCTTTCGGAAAAGCCGGCAATATCCTCACCGTTCCAGCGGATCTGGCCCTGCCGCGTCCGCTCCAGACCGGTGACGACATTGACGAAGGTGCTCTTGCCGGAGCCTGATGCTCCCATGATGGCGACCCTGCTGCCGGCCTCGATCGACAGGCGGCCGATCGCCAGCGCCGGCGAGGCGAGCCCCGGGAAGGTGACATCAAGGTTTTCGATATCGAGCGCGAGCATCGGGTTCACACGGCGAAATATTCGGCCTGGCGGATGCGCAGCAGGCTGACGAAACCGGTTTCCGGATCCGTCCAGGAACCATATTCCAGCGTGCCGCGCACTTCGATCGTCTGGCGCGGCTGCACGAAGGTCTGCTTCTCCCCGAGATAGACGACGACGATATTGTCAGGCCAGTCCGCATCGGAAGAGCAGAAGGGGCAGAGCGACATCGGCACTTCGGTGAGCACGAAGAACTGCGCCTCGGCCTTCAGCGGCGGCGCCATGAAGCCCTTCATGCTGATTTCCTGGCCGGCGAGGCGCTTGACCTTATCGGAGAACTCAAGACCGAGCACGCCGAACTTGCCATAGAGCTCGTCGAAGGAGAGCAAAGCGCCGGCGGCACGAACGGCGTGAGCGGTGAAGGGGAGCGCAACGGCAGCGCCGATCAGCCGGCGGCGGCTGAGATACAGCGAAGAGAATATGTCCATGGCGACCTCCAGGAAACAAATCCCGGCCGGTGAACGGCCGGGACCATGATCGACGAAAGACGCAAGGCCGGCAAGCGGCCTTGCGTCTAGAGATCAGTTCGTTTGCTTGGCGCCGAGGGCGAAGGTGTCGGCGAGCACGCGATAGACGTCGCTCTGTTCCATATAACCATGGAAGCCTTCGGCACCCGGACCGGCCGACTGCAGGACGACGTCATCGACGGCATGAACGCCGCTCTCGCTGCTCTTCGGCAGATTGCCCTGGACGAAGACGGCGCCGGGAACATCCTTATACTGTTCGTTGGCGACATATTCCTTCTTCTCGTTCTGGACAGCCGGAACGAAAGGACCGTCGAGCTTCGGACGGAACGTCTCATAATGATCCGGGCCGTTGTTGGCACTGAGGAATAGGCGGCGGCTGACGTCGACCTTGTCGGGATAACCGTCGCCATTTTCATCCTTGTAGTTCGGAAAGCCGGCTTCGGCATAGGTGCCGACCTTTTCGCGCATCTCCGTGCCGGGCTTCTCGTCGTCGACGGTGCCGATGATCGAAACGCCATGGGTGTGGTCGCCGGTGACGACGATCAGCGTATCCGGATGCGCCTTCTGGAATTCGCGGGCGAGGCCGATCGCCTTGTCGAATTCGATGGTGTCGATGACGGCGCGATCCCAATCGAGCGGATGTGACATCTTGTCGATTGAGGAACCTTCAACCATCAGGAAGAAGCCGTCAGGATTCTTCGAGAGGCGATCGAGCGCAACCTTGGTCATCTCGACGAGACCCGGCTGGTTCGGGAACTTCTCGACGGTGCCCTTCTTCAGGAATTCGCGATCAAGCGTGACGTCCATGTTGCCGGTGTGGAAGAGACCGAGGAGATTTCCGTCAGCCGATGCATTGGCTGCAAGCTCGTTCTTGTCGGTCGCGAGCTTGTAGCCGGCATCCTGGAACAGCTTGATGTAATCCTGGTTGTCCTTGCGCTTGGAACCGGCGACTTCCTTGCCGAGGAAATAGGCCGAGCCGCCGCCGAGAATGACTTCCGGCTTCACCTCGAGCAGCATGCCGACTATGTCGGCCTTTTCGTTGCGGCTGCGGGTATGGGAAACGACCGCAGCCGGCGTCGCATCCTCGATTTCGGACGTCGCGACAATGCCGATCGACTTCTTCGTCGTGCGGCGAACGGCCTCGCCAAAGGTTTCGACGCGCGGGTCGTCGAGTGCGGCCGGTGTCCGGTCCGCATAGACGCCGAGCGCGTTAACGGCCGTCTTGTGCCCCGTCATGAAGGCCGACATGGTGTTGGCCGAGTCCGTGGCAACGGCATTCGTCGCTGACGCGCCGATGAAAGCCATATGATCGAGATCGTCCATGTTCAGGCGGCCGTTCGCTTTGCCCTCGGTCATGCCTTTGGACATGATGCGGGCGGCGGTGCGATGCGCGACGGAAAGGCCGTCGCCGAGCAGGAAGATAATGTTCTTGGCCTTCGGCTGAGCGGCTGTTTCGTAAACGTCCCAGGTGACCGACTTCGTCTCATCGCCTGCGGAGACCTCGATCTTGTAGGCGCCGGGTGCGGAGATCTTCAGGCCGCGGAGCAGAAGAGCGGAACCGAGGGCCTTGTCTTCCTTGCCTTTTTCCAGCTCGATGAACTGTGCTTCGCCCCCAAGGACAGTCTTGTAATCCTGACCGTTGACCGTGACCTTCACATCTTCCGGCTTGACCTGCTTGTTGAGCTCGACCTTGAAATCGAATGGGGAGCCGGCAAGGATCGTCGCGCGATCAAGCGGATAGACTGTCGTCGCCTGAGCGGCGCCCGCGAGGATGGTAGTGGCCGCAAAGGCGGCGAGAAGCATACGCATGGAAACCCCCCGTTTTCGTTGCAGACATTAACAACCGGGTTGGGATATCTCCCGGGCATGACAGCGGCATGACAAAACACCCGGGCTTGCGGCTGCCCCTTTTGACCTGCTGTCTGCTCACGCAAAAACCTTGACTCCTGTGGAAAACCTTCTAAGAGCAACAGCGGAAAAGGAATCTCCATGGTTCGCGACGAACACGCCATTGCCGCATGCGATGACCGGGCACGGGTTGCCGGGGTGGATATTGCCGTTCCGGTTTCTTCCAAAACCAAGGCCAAAACAACGACGAAAACCGTCTGACGTCTCTGGCCTGCCGCTCTCTCCCCGGCTCGGCTGGGGACAGGAAGACGCGAACCGTCGCGCCTTTCCCCTCACCGGACAAGAGGAGAGAAGAGAAAGAGAGCTTGAGAAATGGGTTTTAAAGTAGCAGTTGCGGGAGCGACCGGAAATGTCGGCCGGGAGATGCTCAACATCCTCTCCGAACGCGGCTTCCCCGCCGATGAGGTCGTGGCGCTCGCCTCGGCACGTTCGCAGGGCACCGAAGTGTCCTACGGCGACCGGACGCTGAAGGTTTCCAATCTGGAGAATTACGATTTCTCCGATACCGATATCTGCCTGATGTCGGCCGGCGGCGAGGTCTCCAAGAAGTTCTCGCCCAAGATCGGCCAGCAGGGCTGCGTCGTCATCGACAATTCCTCGGCCTGGCGCTATGACGCCGACGTGCCGCTGATCGTGCCGGAAGTGAACCCGGATGCCGTCACACAGTTCACCAAGCGCAACATCATTGCCAATCCGAACTGCTCGACCGCGCAGCTGGTGGTGGCGCTGAAGCCGCTGCACGACTTCGCCAAGATCAAGCGCGTCGTCGTCTCCACCTATCAGTCGGTCTCCGGCGCCGGCAAGGACGGCATGGATGAGCTGTTCAACCAGACGCGCGCGGTCTTCGTCGCCGATCCGATCGAGAACAAGAAGTTCACCAAGCGCATCGCCTTCAACGTCATCCCGCACATCGATAGCTTCATGGAAGACGGCTACACCAAGGAAGAATGGAAGGTGCTGGCCGAGACGAAGAAGATGCTCGACCCGAAGATCAAGGTTACCTGCACGGCGGTGCGTGTGCCCGTCTTCATCGGTCATTCGGAATCGGTCAACATCGAATTCGAGAACGAGATCACCGCCGACCAGGCCCGCGCTATCCTGCGCGATGCCCCGGGCTGCCTCGTCATCGACAAGCGCGAGAACGGCGGTTACATCACGCCTTATGAATCCGCCGGCGAAGATGCGACCTATATCTCGCGCATCCGCGAGGACGCGACGGTCGAAAACGGCCTCAATATGTGGGTTGTTTCCGATAACCTCCGCAAGGGCGCGGCGCTGAACGCCATCCAGATCGCCGAGCTGCTCGTCAATCGCGGCCTGGTCAAGCCGCGCAAGCAGGCAGCCTGATACCATTTGTAAACCGTAAGATGTTAAAGCCCTGCTCGTGGAGCGGGGCTTTTTCCGGGGCAAATACGACTGTATAAGCGCTCGCTAAACGATGATCGTGACAAAATCGCGAGTGGCTGGCATTCTCTTGCCCGCTTAAAAACTATGCAGATCGAGAGCGGGGTTTCTCAATGCGCATGACAAAGTTGTTTCTGGCGGCCGCTGCGGCAATGGGCGTCCTCCAAGCGGTACCGGCGTTCGCGCAAGGACCGCAATGTGGCAATACCAGCGCCGGCTTCGACGCTTGGGTCGCCGATTTCAAGCAGACGGCAGCGGCCAATGGAGTCAGCCAGTCGGTGCTCAGCCGCGCCTTCGCCAACGTCAACTACAACAAGCCGACAATCGCCGCCGACCGCGGCCAGAAAAGCTTCAAGCTCTCCTTCGACGCCTTCATGCAGAAGCGCGGCGGTGCCGCCGTCATTTCCCGCGGCCGGTCGATGAAAGCAGCCAACCAGGCCCTTTTTGCCTCGATCGAACGCCGCTTCGGCGTTCCCGCGGGTCCGCTGATCGCAATCTGGGGTATGGAAACCGGTTTCGGCAGCTATATGGGCAACCAGCATACGCTCTCGGCTGTGTCGACCCTTGCCTATGACTGCCGTCGTTCGGACTATTTCACCGATCAGCTCTATGCTGCGCTCCAGCTGGTCTCCGAGGGTTATCTGAGCCCGCAGGCCAAGGGTGCCGCCCATGGTGAAATCGGCCAGACGCAGTTTTTGCCGCGCAACGTCGTGCGCTTCGGCGCCGACGGCGATGGCGACGGCCGGGTCGACATGGTCGGCTCCCGCGCCGATGCGCTGGCCTCGACCGCAAATTTCCTCAAGGGCCACGGCTGGCGTGCCGGCGCCGGCTATCAGCCGGGAGAGCCAAATTTCACTGCGATCCAGGGGTGGAACGCCGCCAGCGTCTATCAGCAGGCGATCGCCTATATCGGCCAGCAGATCGACGGCGGCAGATAAGCCTTCATTGACAACGATACCGAGCTGGAAACGCCGCTGCGAATGCGGCGTTTTTCATATGCGGGAATCAAAACCGCCGCCCGATACCGTCTTGCGTCGCTCCTCCTGCGGCGGAGCCGGCACCACCGGCCCCGACACGACGCAATTGCGGCCGGAAGCCTTGGCGGCGTAGAGCGCCAGATCGGCGCGTTTGACCAGATCCTCGAAGTTCCGGTTGGCGGCGTCGTTTGCCCGGCCGGCGCATCCGAAGCTCGCGGTGACCTTGAGGAGATCGCCGCTCGCAAGCGGGATTTCCGCCGCCTCGATCGCCTGTCGCACGCGCTCGGCGACGATGGCGGCGTTGCCGGGCGTCGAATCCGGCAAAAGCGCCAGGAACTCCTCGCCCCCATGCCGCACCAAGAGATCGAAGGAACGAAAATTCTGGCGCGCAACGCCGGCGACGTGCCGCAGCACGGCATCGCCGGCATCGTGGCCGTGGATATCGTTGATCTTCTTGAAATGATCGAGATCGAAGAGGACGACGGAAATCCAGTGCGAGCCGTGCTCGGCCTGCGTAAGGAGCGCCGAGGCAGCGACGTCGAAGCCGCGCCTGTTGTAGAGCCCCGTCAGAAGATCGGTTTGAGCAGCGTTGCGCAACTCACCCACCAGCGTCTCCCGGTCCCGAGCGAGCTTGTCGATCAGCCGGAGTCCTCTTGCCGCCAGCATCATTACCAGCGTGGCGAGAATCAACAGGCCCGCGCACAGCGCCAGAATCTGTGTCAGGTGTATATGCGAGAGCGTGGAAAACTGTTCGCCGGTCTCGTGAATATCGCTCGCAGCCTCGACCATCTTTTGCTGAAGGAAAGCCATGCGTTCGCGCTGTGCGGCCGCCCAGGCGTCGCCCATTGGGCGCGACGGCCGCGACCCGGCGAGAATGGCGTCGGTGATCGCATTCGCCTTCAGTTGGTCGCCGCGACCGAGATAGGCAACAATGTCGCGCACGATCGGCGCGGTCGAATGGAAGACCATGTGATCCATGCCGGCACCAAGCATGGTCTTGCCTTGAATGAACAATTCGATCGGAAATCTGGCAGAAACATCTTGATCGAGGTAACGAGTGCCGATTCCGGTAATCAATCTTTCGCCGTAGTAGGTCAGCAGGATGCCCATCAGCTGGTTGGATTTTTCAAGCAGCACCGGGTCGCTGATCAGCGGTGAAAGTGCGTCGACGACCGCAAGCTGCTTGAGAGCCGCATACCAGTAGATGGAACCGGGATTGCTGCCGGAATAGCGGCCCTGGTCGACGGCGCTTCGCGCGGCGACGATGCGGCTATAGGCAAGGCTGAGGGCCGACAATTCACCTGCAAGCCCTTGATCGAGCGTATCGTGAGGCGGCAAGCTGGCATAGAAAGCGCGGCGTTCGCGATCCAGCGTCAGCCGGCTATGCTGCATGTCGACAGCAGTCCCGCTGCTGGGATGCGCGAGATAGCGGCGAGTGGCATCGATTTCGCTCAGGATTTCCGTGGCCGCGATCGACCCGCCACGCGCAAGTACGTCGGCGAACTGCCGGTCCTTCTCGAGCTCTCTGTATTGCAGGATCGAAGTTCGAAGGACGAAGACGCCTTCAATGAGCATGAAGACGAAGGGCAGCAGGATGGCGGCCAGGATAACCTTTTTGATGGTTTCAAACTTCATCGCCAATCGCCACGTGGTCAAATGACGGCCATGTGCAGCCGATTAGAAGCTTAGCAGCAATCCTTAAAAAAGTGATAAACCGGTACGCTCCTAGATTTCGGGACGGATGAAATCGCGTGTTTCGGCGTCCATGACCCAGAGCTCGCCGGTCGAGATATCGAACCAGGCGCCATGAAGGTGCATTTTTCCTGCGTCCTCGAGCGCCTTTATTTCCGGGAAGGTTCTGAGATTGTTGAGCGAATTGCGTATAGAGACACGCTCCAACGCCGTCTGCCGCTCGGCCTCCGTCATCACGTCATTGCTCTGGATCTGCTCGGCTGCGGGTTTGACCAGCGACATCCACCGGCCGATGAAATCGCCGGGCGATAACGGCTCGGCATTCGGGTCGAGTGCGGCCCGAATGCCGCCGCAGCGGCCATGGCCCATTACCACGATATCCGAGACCTTCAGCGCCTGCACGGCAAATTCAAGAGCGGCCGATGTCGAATGGAAATGACCGTCCGGCTCGTAGGGCGGCACCATATTGGCGACATTGCGGATAACGAAAAGCTCGCCCGGACCGGCATCGAAAATCAGCTCGGGAGCCGCACGTGAATCCGAACAGGCAATCACCAACGTGCTCGGGCTCTGGCCGTTTTCGGCGAGTTGCCGATACCGGTCGCGGGCATCGGCATAACGCCCGTTCATAAAGTTGCGGTAACCGTCCAGAAGGGTGTTTGGAAAACGCTGCATGCCTCTGGATTAGCGCGGGCGGAAGACAAGATCAACTGCTGCACCGCAAAATGCGCATGTGACAAATGCATCATTTTTTCCGCCGCTGCGCCGGGTGTACGAGCCGGCGCATCTGCACCATGGCCATCGGCGTCGACAGGCTGGACGCGTCGCTTGCCAGCATCAACTCGTTGCTGCCGCGCTTGACCGCACGCGCAAGCACTTCGAACACGCTGGCGGTGGCAAGCTGCAACGCCTTTTCATCATCGAGCCCGGACAGCAGGCGCGACAGGAAAACGGCGGCCAGCAGGTCACCGAGACCATTCGGCGGATTGTCGACGACGCGATGCTCGGCAAGAAGCGCGTGGCGGCCGGAAAGGAAGAGATTGCCGGTACCGCCGGCCATCATGGGCACCGCCGAGGTGACGAGCATACGCGACGGCCCGAGCGCCAGCGCTGCCTCCATGATTGCGCTGTTGTCATCAAGCGCTGCTCCCGACAGCCAGGCGAGCTCGTACCGGTTCGGCGTTGCGAGCGAGGCCAGCGGAATGAGATGATCACGAATGGCCTCGGCTGTGGCTTCCGGCACGTAGAGGCCGCCGAGATCGCCCATGACCGGATCGCAGACATAAAGCAGTTCGGGATTGTTTTGCCGGAGCGCAGCGATCAGCCGGGCGACCGAGCGCGCCTGGGCGGCATTGCCGAAATAGCCCGAAAGCACCGCCCTGACTTCGCCGATCCAGGGCGCGCGGATCAGGTCGTCGATCGCCGCGTCGAAATCCGCTTCGGCAAATGTCAGCCGCGTCGAACGGCCATGGCCGGGATGCCAGGGCAGGACGATGGTCGGCAGCGCCCAAACCGGATGGCCGAGTGTCTCCAGCGCAAACACCGCCGCCCGATTGCCAACCGAGCCACGTACGACATGGCTGGAAATAACGATGACTGCGCCCGCTGAATTTTCCGACATGAAACCGTGGTCCGAATGATGATGGCGTTTGATGATCTTTTTGACGCGGGGCTGTCAACCATTCTTCACGTGAGCATGGAAATGTGCCGCGAAAGCAAAGCCGGAAGAGAGGCCTCGCCAATGCGTTTTGGCCTCAAAAACGAAAAAATCTCTGACAATTTCCCATTTCCGTTGGCAAAAAAGCATCAAAACAATGCCTGAGGCCTCTCTTTTAGGGATTTTTTCGAGAAATCTTCTGCTAGCTTGCGAAAAATCAGTCCATTGCGGGGAGGCGATTCATGGCTGCCAGAAACAATCCGAAACGGGAGAAGCAGATCGAAACTGCGCGCAAGATCGCCAAGGCGATGAACGAGGCGCATCTCGATCCGGAAATTCTCTTCGGCCGGGCGAGCAATGACGATCTGGAACTCTATACGCCCGACATGCTGGCGCGCTCTGCCGTGCATTCGGCAAAGGAACTTGCCGCATGGAACGGCAAGGCGCCCCGCGTCAGCATCGACACAATTGCCGAGGTGACGCCTGGCGGCACCGCCGTTTCGGTGCTGTCGGTGACTGACCAGAACATGCCTTTCCTTTATGAGTCGGTCATGGGTGAAGTGACGAGCACCTATCGCGATCTGTTCATGGCCGTGCACCCCATCCTCGTCATGGAAAAGGGCAAAGCCCCCGCGCTCTATTCCGCCGACCACCCGAGCGATCCCGCCGCCCGCGTCAGCCATATCCAGCTCCACATTGCCCCGTTGAACTCCACCCAGGCTGCCGATCTCGTCAAGCGCGTCCAGACCGTGCTCGAACAGGTCCGCCTATCGGTCTCGGACTGGAAGCCGATGCTTGCCAAGCTCGACGGGGTGATTACCGAGCTTTCGGCTAACGGCGCCGGCCGCAGGAAGGCCGAACATGCCGAGGCGGTGGCCTTCCTGACCTGGCTGCGCGACGAGAATTTCACCTTCCTCGGCATGCGCGAATATGTCTATTCCGGCAAGGGCGCCGACGCCAAGGTTGAGCGGGACAAGGGCGCCGGCCTCGGCATTCTCTCCAACCCAGACGTTCTCGTGCTGCGCACCGGCAAGGACGCCGTGACCACGACGCCGGAGATCCTCGCCTTCCTCGAGGGTCCCGAGTTTTTGATCGTCACCAAGGCGAATGTAAAATCGATCGTCCATCGCCGCGCCTATATGGATTATGTCGGCGTCAAACGTTTCGATGCCGAGGGCAACGTCACCGGCGAGCTGCGCATCGTCGGTCTTTTCACCTCGACGGCCTATACCTCGCCTGCCTCCGAAATCCCGCTGCTGCGGTCGAAGATCGAAAAGGTGAAGGAGCATTTCGGCTACGACCCGATGAGCCATTCCGGCCGCATGCTCGACAACACGCTGGAATCCTACCCGCGCGATGACCTTTTCCAGATCGACACGACGCTGCTTGCGAGCTTTGCCGAGCAGATCAACGATCTCGCCGATCGGCCGCGCGTGCGCGTCCTGCCGCGCATCGACCATTTCGACCGCTTCGTCTCGGTCATCGTCTATGTGCCGCGTGAGGAATATGACTCGATCGTTCGCGAGCGGATCGGCACCTACTTGAAGACGGTCTATGACGGCCGTGTCTCCGCTTATTATCCGGCTTTCCCCGAAGGCGGCGTCGCCCGCGTGCATTTCATCATCGGCCGCTCCGGCGGCAAGACGCCGCGCATTCCGCAAGCCAAGCTCGAGCAGACGATCCGCGAAATCACCGCCCGCTGGGACGACCGTTTCGAAGCGCTGGCCGGGCCCAAGGCGCCGAAAATATCGGTCGATCAGGCCTTCCAGGATTCCTTCACCCCGGAAGAAACCGTCGCTGATCTCGCCGATATCGGCGCCTGCGCCGCCGGCGAGCCGCTCCGCATCCAGTTCTATCATCGTCAGGAAGACCATGGCCGCATCCTCTCGCTGAAGATCTTCCACGCCGGCGGTCAGTTGGCGCTGTCGCGCCGCGTGCCGCTCCTCGAGAACCTCGGCTTCAATGTCGTCAGCGAACGCACCTTCGATATCGGAGTGCCGGTCGCCGACGGCGAAACCAAACTCGTCGTGCTGCACGACATGGAGCTCGAGACCCGCAACGGCCACGACGTCGACCTGCACCGTTATGGCGCTGCGCTCGAGGAAGCCTTCGTCGCCGCCTTCGCCGGCACGATCGACAATGACAGCTTCAACCGGCTGATCCTTTCGGCGGGGCTCTCGGCCCGTGAGACGAATGTGCTGCGCGCCTATGCCCGTTATCTTCGCCAGGCCGGCATCGCCTATTCGCAGGACTATATCGCAACGACGCTCGACAAATATCCTGGTGTGGCCGCAGCGATCTTCCGGCTGTTCCACGACACGCTCGATCCAAAGCTTTCCGACAAGGCCCGAGTCAAGAAGATCGCCGACCTGCACCAGGCGATCGAGGCCGAGCTTGCCGACGTGCCGAGCCTGGACGACGACCGCATCCTGCGCCGCTACGTCAACATCGTCGACGCGACGCTGCGCACCAACTATTTCCAGAAGAACCCCGATGGGTCGCCGAAAGCCATGCTGGCGTTCAAGCTCGATCCGCACCTGGTCGACGGGCTGCCGCAACCGAAACCCTTCCGCGAGATGTTCGTCTACGGTGTCGAAGTCGAAGGCGTGCACCTGCGCTTCGGCAAGGTGGCGCGCGGCGGCCTGCGCTGGTCGGACCGCGCCGAGGATTACCGCACCGAGGTACTCGGCCTGGTCAAAGCACAGCAGGTGAAGAACGCGGTCATCGTGCCGGTCGGCGCCAAAGGCGGCTTCTACCCGAAAAAGCTGCCGGTGGGCGGCAACCGCGACGAGATCTTCAATGCCGGCCGCGAGGCTTACAAGACCTATATTCGCACGCTGCTGTCGATCACCGACAACATCTCCGGCGCCGAGGTCGTGCCGCCGGCGGATACGATCAGGCTCGATGGCGACGATCCCTATTTCGTCGTCGCCGCCGACAAGGGCACCGCGACCTTCTCCGACACCGCCAATGCTCTGGCGCAGGAGGCCGGCTTCTGGCTGGACGACGCCTTCGCCTCCGGTGGCTCGGCCGGTTACGATCACAAGAAGATGGGCATCACCGCCCGCGGCGCCTGGGAAACCGTAAAACGCCATTTCCGCGAGATGGACATCGACATCCAGACGACACCCTTTACCGTCGCCGGCGTCGGCGACATGTCGGGCGACGTCTTCGGCAACGGCATGCTGCTCTCCCCGAAGATCCGGCTCGTTGCCGCCTTCGATCACCGCGACATCATTATCGATCCCGATCCTGACATGGATAAGACGCTGGCCGAGCGGCAGCGCCTTTTCAATCTGCCGCGCTCGAGCTGGCAGGACTTCGATAAGAACGTCCTTTCGAAGGGCGCGATGATCATTTCGCGCTCGGCGAAATCGGTGACGCTGACGCCGGAAGCGGTGAGCGCGATCGGCATCGACAAAGCCGTGGCCACACCCTTCGAGATCATGACGGCGATCCTGAAGAGCCCGGTCGATCTGCTCTGGTTCGGTGGCATCGGCACCTATGTCAAAGCGGCGTCCGAAACCGATACCGAAGTCGGCGACCGCGCCAATGACCCGATCCGCATCACGGCGGCGGAGGTGGGCGCCAGGGTGATCGGCGAGGGCGCCAACCTCGGCGTCACGCAGAAGGGCCGCATTGCCTATGGCCTCAGGGGCGGGCGCTGCAATTCCGACGCCATCGACAACTCGGCCGGCGTCAACACCTCGGACGTCGAGGTCAACATCAAGATCGCGCTGGCGGCCGCCATGCATGACGGGCGGCTGACGCGGGCAAAACGCGATCAGCTTCTTTCGTCGATGACTGCTGAAGTGGCGGCTCTCGTGCTGCGCAACAATTATCTCCAGTCGCTGGCGATCTCGCTGACGGAGCGCAAGGGCACGGCAAATGGACTGGAGCTCGGCCGCTTCATGAGCGTGCTCGAAGCCGCCGGTCAGCTGAACCGCAAGGTCGAGACTTTGCCTGACGACCAGACCCTTGCTGAACGCTATACGGCGGGCAAGCCGCTGACGCGGCCGGAAATCGGCGTGCTGGTGTCCTATGCCAAGATCGTGCTCTTCGACGCGCTCGCCGCAAGCGATCTGCCCGACGACCCCTATTTTGCCTCGACGCTGTCTAATTATTTCCCGGTCAAGATGCAGAAGTCGAACGCAGGCGATATCGCCCGCCACCGCCTGCGGCGTGAAATCATCGCGACCGTGCTTGCCAACGAAGCGATCAACCGCGGCGGGCCGAGCTTCATCGTCGCGATGATGGATGCAACGGCGGCTTCGGCGCCGGAAGTGGTGCGCGCCGCGATCGTTGCGCGTGACGGTTTCGACCTCACCCGACTCTGGGCAGAGACGGATGCGCTCGACGGCAAGATATCGGGCGGGGTGCAGAACAGCATCTACGAGGAAATCAGCCACAGCTTTGTCGTGCTCACGCGCCTGCTGTTGAAGACCGCCATGACCAAGGAGGACATGGCCGAGGTGATTAGCCGGCTGCAGGTCGCTCTCAAGAAGTTGCGGCCTGCTTTCGCAGAACAGGCAGCCGCCGATGCCGCCGCACGCCAGGCGGAGTACGTGCAGGCGGGCGTGCCCGAAAAGCTCGCTGCCGAGATCGCCAACCTCCAGAGCTTCGCGCTGGTGCCGGAGATCATGCAGATCGCCGAGCGCACCGGCGAGCCGCTGGTGCGTGCGGCCGAAAATTATTTTGCGGTGTCGAAGACCTTCCGGATCGCCCGGCTGCTGGCGGCAGGCGGCCGAATCCTCACCTCCGACCACTACGAAAATCTGGCGCTCGCCCGCAGCATCGACCAGATCGCCAGCGCCCGGCGCGACATCGTCATCTCGGCGCTTTCCGATCACGGCAAGGAGAAGCTGCCCGTCCAGGCCTGGCATGCGCAGGATCGCGTCCGCATCAACCGCATCGTCGAGGAACTTTCGAGCCTCAGCGACAGCGGCGATCCCAATCTTGCGCGCATTACCGTTGCCGCAGGCATCCTGACCGATCTTGCGCGAGACCGGGCGAGGTGAGACAGTCCGCCAAAAAGGAGCGGATGTTGAATCGCATTGACTGGACAGGGACGCAGCCGCCAAAGGCCACGGAGAAGGGCATCTGGGGGTGGATGTTCTTCGACTGGGCGGCGCAGCCCTTCTTCACGGTGGTCACCACCTTCATCTTCGGCCCCTATTTCGTCTCGCGCCTGACCGATGACCCGGTGTCGGCGCAGACGACGTGGAGCAACATGGCGACGATCTCCTCGGTGATCATCGCCCTGCTCTCACCGGTGCTCGGCTCGATCGCCGACCAGTCCGGCGCACGCAAACCCTGGATCGGCTTCTTCGCCATAATCAAGATCGCAAGTCTTTTCGGCTTGTGGTTTGCAGCCCCCGGATCGCCTGTCCTCTATCCCGTGATCTTCATGATCCTCGCCTCGGTTTCAGCCGAGTTTTCTATCGTCTTCAACGATTCGATGATGCCGCGGCTGGTCGCCAAGCACGAAGTCGGCAAGCTCTCCAATACCGCCTGGGGGCTTGGTTACCTCGGCGGCATGATCGTGCTGATTGCTGTCGTCACGCTTCTGGCGGCAAGCCCGGAAAGCGGCAAGACCATTCTCGGCCTCGATCCGCTTTTCGGCCTTGATCCCAAGAACGGCCAGGATGCGCGCATCACCGGACCGATCTCGGCCGTCTGGTACCTGATTTTCATCCTGCCGATGTTCTTTTTCACGCCCGATGTCGGCAGAGGCCTGCCCTTCGGCACTGCCATCCGCGCCGGCCTGCGGGAACTGAGAAACACCCTCGGCGAACTCAAGGAGCGGCGCGGAGTTCTGAAATTCCTCGTCGCCCGCATGATCTATCAGGACGGCGTCAACGGCCTGCTGATTCTCGGCGGCGTCTTCGCCGCCGGCATGTTCGGCTGGGCGACGATCGAGATCGGCCTCTACGGCATCATCCTGACCGTCGTCGCGATCTTCGGCTGCCTGATCGCCGGCCGGATCGACAAGGGCGTCGGTTCGAAGGTGACCGTGGTCATCAGCCTTACCCTGCTGCTTCTCGCCACCATCGGCATCATCTCGACCGGGCCGGGTTATACCCTGTTTGGCCTCATGGCGCTGCCGACCGTCGATTCCGGTGACCTCTTCGGCACCGCCGCGGAAAAGGCCTATATCCTCTATGGCCTGCTGATCGGTCTCGCCTTCGGGCCGGTGCAGGCCTCGTCGCGCTCCTATCTCGCCCGCAGCGTCAGCCTCGAGGAAGCCGGCCGCTATTTCGGCATCTACGCGCTTTCCGGGCGCGCCACGAGCTTCATGGCGACGCTGCTTTTCTCGCTGGTGACCTACCTGAGCGGCTCACCGCGGTTCGGCATGGCGACGCTGATCCTGTTCCTCGCCGGCGGGCTGGTGCTCTTGATCCGCACGCCCTATCCGGCCGACCGCGGCTAAAATCATCCTCTTCTAGTGCCGGAAGTGACGCATGCCGGTGAAGACCATCGCGATGCCGTGTTCATTGGCGGCATCGATAACCTCCTGATCGCGCATCGAGCCGCCCGGCTGGATGACTGCCGTCGCGCCTGCGGCAATCATCGACAGGAGACCGTCGGCAAAGGGCAGGAAGGCTTCGGAGGCAACCGCCGAACCCTTGGTCATCGGAACCGCGAGTCCGAGCGCCTTGGCGGCTTCTTCGGCCTTCAGCGCGGCGATGCGCGCAGAATCGACCCGGCTCATCTGGCCGGCGCCGATCCCGGCCGTCTGGCCGTCCTTGGCGTAGACCACGGCGTTTGATTTCACATGTTTTCCGACCTTGAAGGCAAACTTCATATCCTCGAGCTCTTGGCCCGTCGGCGCACGTCTGGTGACGACCTTCAGTTCCAGATCCTCGACCATACCGTTGTCGCGGCTCTGGACAAGCAGGCCGCCGGAAACGGTTTTCGCCGTCAGCCCTGCAACGCGTGGATCGGGCAGGCCGCCGGCCGAGAGGAGCCGGAGGTTCGGCTTGCGCGCAACGATTGCCTTTGCCTCTTCGGTGACATCCGGGGCGATGATCACCTCGGTGAAAAGCTTGACAATCTCTTCGGCCGTTTCGGCGTCCAAGATCTGGTTGAGCGCGATGATGCCGCCGAAGGCGGAAACGGAATCGCAGGCAAGCGCCCGCTGATAGGCTTCGATCAGGCTCGAACCGGTGGCGACGCCGCACGGATTGGCGTGCTTGATAATGGCGCAGGCCGGCGCCCTTTCCGGCAGGAACTCGGCGACGAGCTCGTAGGCGGCGTCAGTGTCGTTGATATTGTTATAGGAGAGCTGCTTGCCCTGCAGAAGCACAGCCGTCGAAACACCCGGGCGTTTCTCGCCCGTGACATAGAAGGCGGCCCTCTGGTGCGGGTTTTCGCCGTAGCGCATCTCTTCCTTCAGCACGCCGCCGATGACGCGGTGGCGCGGCGTGTCGATCGACAGCGCTTCGGCAAACCAGTTGGAAATCGCAGCGTCATAGGCCGCGGTTCGAGCATAGGCCTTGGCGGCCATGCGCTGGCGGAAGGCATAGGCCGTCTTGCCGGCATCGGCCGAAAGCTGCTCCTTGAACTCGGCATAATCGTTGGGATCGGTCAGAATTGTCACATAGGCGTGGTTCTTGGCCGATGCCCGGATCATCGCCGGACCGCCAATATCGATATTCTCGACGGTCGTTGGATAATCGCCGCCGGCCGCGCGCACCTCTTCGAAGGGATAGAGATTGATGACGGCCAGATCGATGCCCTCTATGCCGTGCTTCTTCATCGCTTCCTGGTGCTCGTTGTCGTCGCGGATCGCCAGCAGGCCGCCATGCACGGTCGGGTGCAACGTCTTGACGCGGCCATCCATGATCTCTGGAAAACCGGTGATGTCGGAGACATCGGTGACGGCGAGGCCGGCGGCAGCGATCGCCTTATAGGTACCTCCGGTCGACAGCAGACGCACGCCTCTTTCGGACAATGCCTGGGCGAGCTCGACGATGCCGGTCTTGTCGAAAACGGAGAGGAGCGCGGTCTTGATTTCGACCTTGTCCGGGGCGGGGATCTTTTTGGAAATGACTGCCATGAACCTTCTCCGTTCGGGCTTCGGGAGATATCCGCTAGAGCATGAGGCCGAAAAGTGTGAGCGGCTTTTTCGGACGAGATCCTGCCTTAGGGACGTTATCTTGCTGTCGCCGCGTTAGCACAGCTTTGACACCACGCAAACAGCGCTGATGCTCTGTCTTTCGATTTAGTCCCGGATTGGAATTTGGCGAGCCGGCAAATCCCGTCTAGGCTTTACGGGAGAGAAACCAGCGGATCTCCGTCTTCTCGGCCAGATCGAAATCGATCTCGATCTGGTCCGAGCCGCAAATGCCGGAGCTATCGGCAAAGAAGATGTCCTCGGAAATCAGCACTTCGTTGCCGGGCGCGGAGAACAGCCAGCTTTCGCCGTCCGGCGCCGTCAGCAGCACGGATTCTCCATCGCTCTGCTGCAGAACAATGGATGGATGAATATGAAAACGGGCGACAGCCTTCGGAGGCTCGTCAGTTCCGTACCCTTCACGCCGGATGAGCCGGTCGTGGCCTGTCACCATCGAACCTGCGGCATTGAGCGTCAGCTCACGCTCGTGCAGCACGCCGAACGGCCTGAGATAACCGTCATGGCTGAGCTTGATGCTGTCGCGCCCATCGTCCGTTTCGACACGTTCGACGCTGACGGTTTTCACCGGCTCGGTGATCGCGTGATCGAGGAAAGGCGAGTGTGAAAAACGGCTGGATGAGGTGTCGTTGAGGATCACGGTCGAATGCGCCGCTGTCGTGCGCGCCATCTGCACATAACGGTGTCCGGCAAATTTCGGCGATCCGGAATTGACGATGAAGCGATGGCGGCCAGACGACATCTCAAAGGAAAGGCTGCCGGCATGCGCGGTCCGCAATGCGCCCGAGGGCGGCGTGCCGGTGTCGGCGATGATAACAGTCTTGCCCCCGGAAAGCCTCTGATAACGTGACTGCGGCAAAGCTTTGAATGGCTGGCCGGCGGTCTCGTCATATCTGAGCACCGACATCAGCTCATTGGCGAGCGTGGAGGTTGCGCCGTTGAAAAGCGCCAGGTCCCCGTCCTGATGCCGGAAGAACCGCAAAGCCGGATACATGCGGTCGATGCCGGAGATCAGCTTCTGCGGCAGATCATGGCCAAGATTGACGTAAGTCTGCCGCAATGGCAGCAGGTCGAGCAGCAGTTCCAGACCGATGCGCGGATTGCGCGAGATGTGGCCGCCATCCGGGAGAATCTGGCTATCGAATTGACGGTCGAGCGCCTGCGCCGCTCTTCGAAGTGTGGATGCGCGGGCCGGCATGGCGACGGAAGCCATGGCGAGCGCGATGCGCAGCCGGAACAACTCCAGGCCACCGAGCGTATAGGGCGCCATGCGATGCAGGAACCTGACCTGGAAAGCCAGCGACTTCATGAACCGGCGATAGAAGCCACGATCGGCGTTCTGCAGCACAACAGGCGAATGCGACAGCCAGGCGATGACGCGTTGGGCAGTGACGTCGGTCTCCCAGGCAATTCCTTCCATACGGCCGGCATGGATGGAAAGCCAGCTGTCGACGATGGCGCGAGCAGCAGCCGCGCTGCGTTCCGTCTTGTGCGCCCGCATGTGCCGCAGCCAGCCGAAGCTGTGCAAGCGGCTCGCAAAAGGCCGCGAGGGCAGGGTGAAGGTGAAGGGCGATTTGCCGTTGGTTTCCAGCATGCGCCCGGCGAGGAGGAAACGTCCATTGAGAATTTCGTCGGCCACATGCGGATCGATGCCGCGAAGATCGGTGGGGGCGACGATCAGACGCTCGGGCGGTTTGATCGAATGGCGAATGAGCTTCAGGCGCAGCAATGCGACGCGGCGCAAGGCGCGCCGCCAAGCTTCCCGAACATACATGCTCGCAAAACGCCGACCGGACTGCATATTCTATTGTCTATTGACCCTCGTGGTTAAGAATAGGTGAAAAGCGGCCGATTTCATCGCCCGCAATGAATTAATTCGTGACAAAGTTCGAATATACGCAATTTCTGAATTTCAGTTGAGATCATTCGACGGTTCGCAACGCACCGTGGCGATGATGCGAGGATTTCGAATTCCCGCATGGTTGCGCTGGCCTTTGAGCTTGGTCAACCAGCTCGGCGCAGCACGGCCGCGTAAAAGCCGTCGAGACCGGAGGCGATGCCGTCAGGCATTTTCAGCATGGTCGGAAGCGTGCGGAATTCGCCGAGCGGCGTGATCGCCGCTTCGAGACCGGGCCAGTCGCCGGCGTTGATTGCAACGCGCTCGATCGCATTGGTATCGGAAAGAACCCGGGCGACGACCTCCTCGCCCTCGGCGGGATCGAGCGAGCAATTCGAAAACACCAGCGTGCCCAAGGGCTTCAGCAGGGTGAGCGCATGGCGCAGCAACCGCTCCTGCAGCGCCGCCAGCCTGGCGATATCATCCGGCCCCTTGGTCCACAGCACATCGGGATGCCGGCGCGTCGTGCCGGTGGAAGAGCAGGGGGCGTCGAGCAGGATCGCATCGAAGCCTTCTGACGGTTTAAATGTCATTAGGTCTGCCGCGACCGTTTCCGCCTTCAGGGCGAGCCGGTCGAGATTGGAGCGCAGTCGTCTTAGTCGGCTTTCCGACTGATCGAGGGCGGTAACCGCGCCGCCGGCAAGGATGAGCTGTGCCGTCTTGCCGCCGGGCGCAGCACAGAGATCGGCGGCACGTTTGCCGGAGAGATCGCCGAAAAGCCTGGCCGGAATGCTTGCCGCTGCATCCTGCACCCACCACGCGCCTTCATCGAACCCCTCAAGCGATGGAATGCCGCCATCGAAAGCGGCAAGCCGCACGCCGCCGGTGGGCAGGGCAACGCCGTTCAGCCTCTTTGCCCAGCCTTCGGCGTCGGATTTCACCGTCAGGTCGATCGCCGCCGGTTCGAGCTGCGATTGCGAGATCGCCAGCGCTGCGTCGCGGCCATAGGCCTTTTCCAGCCGTGCAAGGAACCAGGACGGCATCGGCGCGACCTTGCCGATCCGCGCCAGCACCTCGTCCTTTTCCCGGCCGAGCCGGCGCAGCACGGCATTGACCAGCTTGGCGAAACGGCGATTGCGCGGATCCTGATTGGCCTGCTCGACGGCAAGATCGACGGCCGAATGATCGGGCACGTCGAGATAGAGAATCTGTGCCGCGCCGATTGCCAGAACGTGATGCAGCGCCCGCGCGCCCTCCGGCAGCGGCGATTCCAGCAGCGAGGCGATGGCCGCATCGATTCGCGGCAGATGGCGTAGCGTCGTGTTCAGAATGGCGCGGACAAGCGCCCGGTCGCTTTCACCGAGCGCCTTGTAGGCAGGATTGCCGTGTTCGTGATCGAGAGCGCCGTCGAGCGGCAGCTTGCGGTCGACGACGGCAGCGAGGATTTTTGCGGCCGCGGCCCGGGCCTGCAGGCCGGGCTTAAGAGGCGCCGATCGGCCGGTCGGGCGGTCGCTGGAGGGTTTCTGCTTACGGAATGGCTTCTTCGTGCCGTCTGAATTCAAGACCACGGACCTCTTGGCGGTTGCGAACCACCGCGACCCGTATTCGGAACAGAGCGCGATTTGCGCGTCGGATTAACAGCACGAACCGGTCCCGTCGAGACATTCATGCCGCTTTGCGCCATCTCCTGCAGCGCGGCAATGCGGTTTTCCGTGTCCGGATGCGTCGAAAACAGATTGTCCATGCGCTCGCCGGAAAGCGGATTGATGATGAACATATGCGCCGTCGCCGGATTGCGCTCGGCATCCTCGTTCGGCACATGGGCCGCGCCACGGGCGATCTTGCCGAGCGCCGAAGCGAGCCAGAGCGGATTGCCGCAGATTTCGGCGCCACGGCGGTCTGCCGAATATTCACGCGTGCGGCTGATCGCCATCTGCACCAGCATGGCGGCGAGCGGCGCTACGATCATTGCGACAAGGACGCCGACGAAGCCGAGCGGATTGTTGTTGTTGTCGCGATTACCGCCGAAGAAGAAGGCGAAATTGCCGAGCATCGAGATCGCCCCGGCAAGCGTTGCCGTTATCGTCATCGTCAGCGTGTCGCGGTTCTGAATATGGGCCAGCTCATGCGCCATCACCCCAGCGACTTCCTCCGGAGACAGGGCCTGGAGCAGACCCGTCGAGGCGGCGACGGCGGCATTTTCGGGATTGCGGCCGGTGGCGAAGGCATTCGGCTGCGGGCTGTCGTAGAGATAGACCTTCGGCATCGGCAGGCCGGCATTCCGGGCGAGATCGCGCACGATCGCAAAGAATTCCGGCGCATTCCGTTCGTCGATCTCATGCGCGCGATAGGCCGCAAGCACCATGCGATCGGAGTTCCAATAGGAGAAGAAATTCATGCCGGCGGCAATGAGAAAGGCGATCATCATGCCGCCCCGACCGCCGATCAGAAAGCCGACGAACATAAAAAGCGCCGTCATGAAGGCAAGCAACATGGCAGTGCGAACGAGGTTCATTGCGAATCTCCAACTCCGATTTCGGCGTCGCAAGCTTTCATTCCCGGCGACCGCGCATTATGATTTGGTTATTCACCCGCCATTTTCAATATTTCCGGCAGGAGAAGGCCATGCAGGAAGCCGATAACGACAATAGCCAACCGCCGACGGCCAACGGATCGGAGCCGCCGCGCAAAATGCTGTCCGCGGCTGCCCAGCGTGCGCTTGCCGAGGCCGAGGAGCGGCGAAAAAACCAGAAGCCGCTGGAGCTGCCGCCGGAGATCGGCGGCCGCGGCGGAGCCGAGCCGGCCCGTTTCGGCGATTACGAGATCAATGGCCGGGCGATCGATTTCTAATGCACGTCGCCCGAACGCGCACAGCGGTTCCGGGACAAAGACATCGATGAAAACAACGGGCTAAAGCGCGTCATGAATCAAATGTGATGCGGCGCGCTGCAGTATGCGCCACGGCCAGAAGAGATGAGCCGCTCCGGTACTCGGAGCGGCTCGATATGTCAGGCCGTCGCCTTGTTCTGCCGATTGGCGATGAGATCATCGACGACCGCGGGATCGGCAAGTGTCGAGGTATCGCCGAGAGCGCCGAAATCGTCCTCGGCGATCTTGCGCAGGATGCGGCGCATGATCTTGCCCGAGCGGGTCTTCGGCAGGCCGGGGGCGAACTGGATCTTGTCAGGCGAGGCGATCGGGCCGATCTCGGCGCGCACATGCTTCACCAGTTCCTGGCGAAGCGTGTCCGTTCCTTCGTGGCCGGCCATCAGCGTCACATAGCAATAGATCCCCTGGCCCTTGATCGCATGCGGATAACCGACGACCGCGGCTTCCGAAACCAGATTGTGCGAGACGAGCGCCGATTCCACCTCCGCGGTGCCGAGCCGATGGCCGGAGACATTGAGAACGTCGTCGACGCGGCCGGTGATCCAGTAATAGCCGTCTTCGTCGCGCCGGCAGCCATCGCCGGTGAAGTACTTGCCCTTATAAGTGGAGAAATAGGTCTGGATGAAGCGCTCGTGATCGCCATAGACCGTGCGCATCTGGCCGGGCCAGCTGTCGGCGATGCAGAGATTGCCGTCGGCGGCCCCTTCCAGCACCTTGCCCTCATTGTCGACCAGTTCAGGCTTGACGCCGAAGAACGGCACCGTCGCCGAACCCGGTTTCAGATCGATCGCACCCGGCAGCGGCGTGATCATGTGGCCGCCGGTTTCCGTCTGCCACCAGGTATCGATCACAGGGCAGCGCTTGTCGCCGACGACATTGTAATACCACTCCCAGGCTTCGGGGTTGATCGGCTCGCCGACCGTGCCGAGCAGGCGCAGCGACGAGCGGGAGGAGCGCGTGACGAAGTCGTCGCCAGCGCCCATCAGCGAACGGATCGCCGTCGGTGCGGTATAGAAGATATTGACCTTGTGCTTGTCGATGACTTCCCAGAAGCGGCCCTGATCGGGGAAATTCGGCACGCCCTCGAACATCAGCGTCGTCGCGCAGTTCGAAAGCGGCCCATAGACGATATAGGAATGGCCGGTGACCCAGCCGACATCGGCCGTGCACCAGTAGATATCGCCATGATGATAGTCGAAGACATATTCATGCGTCATCGAGGCATAGACGAGATAGCCGCCGGTCGTGTGTAGCACGCCCTTCGGCTTGCCGGTCGAACCTGACGTATAGAGAATGAACAGCGGATCTTCCGCCTTCATCTTCACCGGCGGGCATTCCGCCTTCACGGTGGCGACTTCCTGGTGATACCAGAGGTCGCGGCCCGGCGCCCAGCCCGTCTTGCCGCCGGTGCGGCGCACGACCAGCACCTTGCTGACATTGACATGCTGGCGGGCGGCGATGTGGATTGCCGTATCGGTGTTGTCCTTCAGCGGCACCGGCTTGCCGCCGCGCACGCCTTCATCGCAGGTGATGACGAAGGTGGATTCACAGTCGACAATACGTCCCGCCAGGGCCTCGGGGGAGAAGCCGCCGAAGACGACCGAATGCACTGCGCCGATGCGGGCGCAGGCGAGCATCGCGTAAGCCGCTTCGGGGATCATCGGCATATAGATCGTGACGCGATCGCCCTTCTTGACGCCGTGCTTCTTCAACACATTCGCCATTCGGCAGACGTGCTCATAGAGCTCGTTATAGGTGATTTTCTTGTCGATATAGGGGTTGTCGCCTTCCCAGATGATCGCCACCTGGTCGCCATTCGTCTTCAGATGGCGGTCGATGCAATTATAGGAAACGTTGGTCTGGCCGTCCTCGAACCATTTGATCGAGACCTTGCCGGTAAAGGAGGTGTTCTTGACCTTGGTATAGGGCTTGAACCAGTCGATCCGCTTGCCGTGTTTGCCCCAGAACTTGTCCGGGTTCTCGACGCTTTCCTCGTACCATTTCAGGTACTTTTCCTTATCGATGAGGGCCTGCGCCTTCACCTGCTTCGGCACCGGATGGATCTTCTCCGACATGTAACTCCTCCTCATGGGACATGCGACGGGCCACGAGCAATTGGGCCCGGATTTCAAATCAGGGCAATTCATAGCAGGTCGCATCGTCGCGGCAATTAGACAAAGGTCATTTCATTTCGGAAGAATTGCAATTCTGCGACAGTCCGGTTATATAGCGGCATATTTCCCGGACATTGTGGTGACAATCCACGGACCGCGACCGGCGCGGACGATAGAAGGACTATATCCATGGCTCAAACACTGCTCATGCCGAAGGCGACCGCCATCTGGCTTGTCGACAATACGGCGCTGTCTTTCGATCAGATCGCGCAGTTCTGCAAACTGCACCCGCTCGAGGTCAAGGCGATCGCCGACGGCGAAGCGGCGCAGGGCATCAAGGGCCTCGATCCGATCTCGACGGGACAGCTTTCCCGCGACGAAATCGCCCGCGCCGAAGCCAATCCGAACCACAAGCTCAAGCTTTCCGAGCCGAAGGTGCGGGTGCCGGAATCCAAGCGCCGCGGCCCACGTTATACCCCGGTTTCCAAGCGTCAGGACCGACCGAACGCCATCCTCTGGCTCGTTCGCAATCATCCGGAACTGAAGGACGCGCAGATTTCCCGCCTCGTCGGCACGACGAAATCGACAATCGAGCAGATCCGCGAGCGCACCCACTGGAACTCCGCCAACCTGGCGCCGATGGATCCGGTGACGCTCGGCCTCTGCAGCCAGATCGATCTCGACATGGAAGTGGAAAAGGCCTCCAAGGGCCGGCCGCTGCCGACCGCCGCCGAGCTTGGCGCGACGCTGCAATCGGCGCAGGAAACCGAACGCCTTACCCCGAGCTACGAGCGCGAAGAGGAAAAGGAAATCGATGCCGACGCCGTCTTCCGCAAGCTGAGCTCGCTGCGCTCGGCTCCGAAGGACGAGGACGAGGACGATCAATACTGAGATATCAGCGACCTCATGAAGAAAACCACGCCGAGCGAACCGCCCGGCGGGGTTTTTTGATGGAGGATCGCCTGTCCCGGATCAGCTGCGGAACAGGATGAGGATGTTCTGTGCCGAGCTGCTGGCAATCGAAGGCGACTGATCCGAGCTGCTGTTGGTAATGGCGACTGTTTCATGCAGAGCCTGCTACCAAGCCTTTGCGGTTAACCAGTCCTTGCGCACCGTGGTTAACAATTCCTCATTTAGGCTCATCGACTACGTAACTATTACATTGGCAGCGAGCCGAAACCGCGCTTGCGCAAGGCCTCGGCGATCTCCTCCAAAATCGCCGGATCATCAATGGTCGCAGGCATTTTCCAGGGTATGCCGTCGGCAATTTTCTGCATGGTGCCGCGCAGGATCTTGCCCGATCGCGTCTTCGGCAATCGGTTCACGGTGATGGCCGTCTTGAAGGCGGCGACAGGCCCGATCTGATCGCGAATCATCGCCACCACCTCCGCTTCGATCGCCGTCGATTCCCGCAGAACATGCCGCTTTAGCACCAGAAAGCCGCAAGGCGCCTGCCCCTTCAGCGCATCGATGACACCGATGACAGCGCATTCGGCGACATCGGGATGTCGCGCGCAGACTTCCTCCATCGCGCCGGTCGAGAGCCGATGACCGGCACAATTGATAATGTCGTCGGTCCGCGACATGATGAAGAGGTAGCCGTCCTCATCGACATAGCCGGCATCGGCGGTCTTGTAATAACCAGGAAACTCATCGAGATAGGCCGATCGGAAACGGTCATCCGCATGCCAGAGGGTCGGCAGGCAGCCGGGCGGCAGGGGCAACCTGATGACGATATTGCCGAGCGTCCCCGCCTCGACCGGATGGCCGGCATCGTCGAGCACCGTTACCTCGTATCCCGGCATCGGCTGCGCCGGCGAACCATGCTTGACGGGCAGGGCGCCAAGGCCGAGCGGGTTTGCGGCGATCGGCCAGCCGGTCTCCGTCTGCCACCAGTGGTCGATAACGGGGATGGCAAGCATGCGTTCGGCCCATTTCAAGGTCTCGGGATCCGCCCGCTCGCCGGCGAGAAACAGCGCCCGCAAATTGGGCATGTTGTAGCGGGCGATCAGTTCGCCGTCCCCATCCTCTCGCCTGATGGCGCGAAAGGCGGTCGGCGCCGTGAAGAGCACGCGCACGTCGTGCTCTGCAACGATGCGCCAAAAGGCGCCAGCATCCGGCGTGCCGACCGGCTTTCCCTCGAAGATCAACGTCGTCACGCCCGATATCAGCGGTGCGTAGACAATATAGGAATGGCCGACGACCCAGCCGATATCGGAGGCGGTCCAGAAGACCTCGCCCGGTTTCAGTCCGTAGATGTTCCGCATCGACCAGTTCAGCGCGACCATGTGCCCGCCATTGTCGCGCACCACGCCCTTCGGCTGGCCTGTCGTGCCGGAGGTATAGAGAATGTAGAGCGGATCGGTCGCCCTGACGGAAACACAGGCTACCTCGGCGCCGCGGTGGGGCGCCACCGCCGCCTCGAAATCCTCATCGCGGCCGCCAACAAGTTCTGCGCGAAGCTGCGGCCGCTGCAGCACCAGGCAGCGCTCCGGCTTCATCCGCGCAATTTCGATCGCCTGATCGACCAGCGGCTTATAGGCGACGACGCGGCCTGGCTCCAGCCCGCAGCTCGCGGTGATCACTAGCCTGGCGCCGCTGTCGTCGATACGCGCCGCAAGCTCGCTGGCGGCAAAGCCGCCGAAAACGACGGAATGGACCGCGCCAATGCGAGCACAGGCGAGCATGGAAAACACCGCCTGTGGCAGCATCGGCATATAGAGGATGACGCGGTCGCCTCTGGCGATGCCGAGCGCCAGCAGCGTCTCGGCGATGGCCTTCACCTCGCCGAGCACCTCGTCATATGAGAAGCGGCGCTTCTCGCCGGTCATGGCGCTGTCGAAGATGATGGCCGTTTCGCCGCCACGACCGGCCCTGACATGTCGGTCCAGGCAATTGTGACAGGTATTGGTTTCCGCTCCCGAGAACCAGCGGCCGTAAATACCCTCATCAGGCGAATACACCCGCTCCGGCGGCTTGAACCAGTCGATATCGGCGGCGGCTTCGCGCCAGAAGGCTTCGGGATCGCTTTTCCAGGCCGCATAGGTCTGATGGTAGCCGTTCTGCATCTGCTCCTCCCCAGGACATGCAAGCCTCGATGTTAATCTAGGCACAGGGGCGGGGAACGGGAAGCCCGACCAAAGCAGCGTATCAGCGCGCGCCGAAAATTGCCGACCCGACGCGAACGCTGGTGGCGCCGAAGGCGATCGCCGTCTCGTAATCGCCCGACATGCCCATGGAGAGTTTCTCGACGCCACATTTCGACGCGAGCTTTGCCAGCAGGGCAAAATGCGGCCCGGGATTTTCCTCGGCCGGCGGAATGCACATCAGACCTTCAATCGAAAGGCCGAGCTCGTCGCGGCAAAGCGTAACGAAGGCCGGCGTGTCGTCAGGCGCAATGCCGGCCTTCTGCGGCTCGAGCCCGGTATTGACCTGGACGTAGAGCCGGGGCGTCCTGTCTTGCCGCTTCATCTCCTCCGCAAGGGCGCGGGCAATCTTTTCGCGGTCGACTGTCTCGATCACGTCGAAAAGTGCCACCGCATCCGCCGCCTTGTTCGATTGCAGCGGTCCGATCAGATGCAGCTCGATATCGGGATTCTCTGCCTTCAGCACCGGCCATTTGCCCTGGCTTTCCTGCACCCGGTTCTCGCCGAAAATGCGCTGGCCGGCGTCGATGGCCGGGCGGATTGCCTCCGCCTCGAAGGTCTTCGATACGGCGACGAGCTGAACGGACCCAGCCGGACGGCCTGCCTGGCGTTCCCCGGCCGCGATCCGCGAGCGCACGTCGTTCAACCGCTCTTGAAGGTCCATCATTCTGCCTCGACATATCAGCGTGAAAAGAATTGGCAATGAACTAGCCAGCCATTCAGTGCTTGCCAAGACCCGCGCTGGCGAAATCGCTTCAGCGGCGTGAAGATTGGACGCTTGCAACGCCTGCAAAACTTGACGCTACGGTGGTTTCATGGTGAAGGTCTCGACCAACTCCCCTGATTTTCCGGAATTTTTGAATACCATGGCTACCGAACGTTATAATCCGCGCGACGCTGAGCCTCGCTGGCAGCAGAAATGGAACGAAGACAAGGTCTTCGAGACCGACAATTCGGATCCGCGCGAAAAATATTATGTCCTCGAAATGTTCCCCTATCCCTCGGGGCGCATCCATATGGGCCATGTCCGCAATTACGCCATGGGCGACGTGGTTGCCCGTTACAAGCGTGCCCGCGGCTATAACGTTCTGCATCCGATGGGCTGGGACGCCTTCGGCATGCCGGCGGAAAACGCCGCGATGGAGCGCGGCGTGCACCCCGCGTCCTGGACCTACCAGAACATCGCTTCGATGAAGGCGCAGTTGAAGGCTATGGGGCTGTCGCTGGACTGGAGCCGCGAATTCGCCACTTGCGACGTCGACTATTACCAGCACCAGCAGCACCTGTTCCTGGACTTCCTGGAAAAGGGCCTGGTCTACCGCAAGCAATCGAAGGTGAACTGGGATCCGGTCGACAATACCGTTCTTGCCAACGAACAGGTGATCGACGGCCGCGGCTGGCGCTCCGGCGCGCTGGTCGAACAGCGCGAACTGACGCAATGGTTCTTCAAGATCACCGATTTCAGCCAGGAGCTGCTGGACGCACTGGATACGCTCGACCAGTGGCCGGAAAAAGTGCGCCTGATGCAGAAGAACTGGATCGGCCGTTCCGAAGGCCTGACGGTCCGCTGGGAGATCGTGCCGGAAACGGCGCCTGCCGGCGAGACCGAAATCACGGTCTATACGACACGCCCGGACACCTTGTTCGGCGCCTCCTTCCTGGCGATCGCCGCCGATCATCCTCTGGCCAAGGATGCCGCCGCGAAGAATGTTGAGATCGAAGCCTTCTGCGAGGAGTGCCGGCGTGCCGGAACCTCGCTTGCCGCGCTCGAGACCGCCGAAAAGAAGGGCCTGGATACTGGCATCCGCGTCAGGCATCCGCTCGATCCCTCCTGGGAACTGCCGGTCTACATCGCCAATTTCGTGCTGATGGATTACGGCACGGGCGCGATCTTCGGCTGCCCGTCGGGAGACCAGCGCGACCTCGATTTTGCCCGGAAATATGGCCTTCCGGTTGTGCCGGTCGTCATGCCGACGGATGGTGACGCCGCAAGTTTTTCCGTCGGCGACACCGCCTATGACGGCGAAGGCGTCATGATCAATTCGCGTTTCCTCGACGGCAAGACGACGGAGGAAGCCTTCAATATTGTCGCCGACCGGCTGTCGGCGGCTTCCCTCGGCAATGCGCCCCAGGGCCAGCGGATGATCAATTTCCGCTTGCGCGACTGGGGCATTTCGCGCCAGCGCTATTGGGGCTGCCCGATCCCGGTCATCCATTGCGACGCCTGCGGCGTTGTGCCGGTGCCGAAGAAGGACCTGCCGGTCAAGCTGCCGGAGGATGTAACCTTCGACCAGCCCGGCAATCCGCTCGACCGCCATCCGACCTGGCGGCATGTCGCCTGCCCGAACTGCGGCAAGGACGCACGCCGCGAGACGGATACGATGGACACTTTTGTCGATTCCAGCTGGTATTTCACCCGTTTTACCGCGCCATGGGAAGCCAAGCCGACCGATCCTGAGGCGGCTAATCGCTGGCTGCCGGTCGATCAGTATATCGGCGGCATCGAGCATGCGATCCTGCATCTGCTCTATTCCCGTTTCTTCACCCGCGCCATGCGCGAGACCGGCCATGTCGCCGCCACCGAACCCTTCAAGGGTCTTTTCACCCAGGGCATGGTGGTCCATGAGACATACAGCCGCGGCGCCGGCGCCAGCCGCGAATGGGTGGCTCCCGCCGATATCCGCATCGAAGAGATCGATGGTAAACGCCGTGCCTTCTTGCTTGCGTCAGATGAGGAAGTCGCCATCGGTTCGATCGAGAAGATGTCGAAGTCGAAGAAGAACGTCGTCGATCCGGACGATATTATCGCCTCCTATGGCGCCGATACTGCCCGCTTCTTCGTTCTGTCCGATTCGCCGCCGGAGCGTGACGTCATCTGGTCCGAGGCCGGAGTCGAAGGTGCCCATCGCTTCACCCAGCGGCTGTGGCGTCTGATTTCCGAAGCGGCCGACTGCCTGTCGGCCGTTGCCCCCGCACCGGCAAGCGAAGGGGAGGCTCTGACAGTCTCGCAGGCGGCGCACAAGACGCTGAAGGCCGTTCAGAACGACTACGACAAGCTTTGGTTCAACAAGGCCGTCGCCCGCATTTATGAGCTCGTCAATGCGCTCGCCGCGCCGCTGACGAGGGTTGCGGCGGGTGAAGGCGACATCGCCTATCGTGCCGCCGTGCGTGACGCTGCCGAGATCCTGATCCAGCTCGTCGCACCGATGACGCCGCATCTTGCCGAGGAATGCTGGGCCGCGCTCGGCAATGCCGGCCTGCTGGCCCGCACGGACTGGCCGCGTTACGACGAAACGCTGGTGATGGAGAACGACGTCGTTCTGCCCGTCCAGATCAACGGCAAGAAGCGCGCTGAATTGACAATTTCTCGCGACGCAGATCAGAATGCCGTCACCAACGCCGTGCTGGATCTGGATGCGGTGAAGAACGCGCTGAACGGGCAGGCACCCAAGAAGATCATCGTGGTTCCCCAAAGGATTGTGAACATTGTCGTCTGATATCATCCGCAATGCCGGCATCGCCATGATCCTTGCCGCTTCGGCGTTTCTTTCGGCCTGCCAGGTTCGGCCGCTTTATTCCGAGAGTTCCGGCGTCGTCGACAAGCTGTCCTCGGTCGGCTTTTCCGATGCATCAGGCCGCGTCGAACAGCAGGTGCGCAATCGTTTGATCTTCCTGGCGTCGCGCGGCGCCGGCGAAGCGGCAAATCCACAATATCACGTCCAAATGCGTGCTACCTCGAGCGTCGCCGATACGCTGCTGCGTCAATCAGGCGATACATCGCGCGCCGGTCGCGTTACCGTCACCGTCACTTATACGCTGAGCGCCGTAGCCGACGGTCACGTGATCAAGGCCGGCAGTCGCCAGACCACTGCTCTGGTGGATTTCTCCGAGCAGGAATTCGCCAAGCAAAGGGCGATCCGCGATGCCGAAAACCGCGCGGCCGACCAGGCAGCGGAATTCGTAGGAGCCGACCTCGCCGCTGCCCTCAGCCGCTGAGGGCGGGGAGGTGGCTGAAATCAAGTCCCATGAATTCGAGACTTTCCTGCAGAAATCGGCGGGGAACTATCGGATTTTCGTCATTTACGGGCCGGATCGGGGTCTGGTTTCCGAGCGCGCCGGTCAGCTCGCCGGCAAGACCGGTGTTGCGCTCGACGACCCTTTCTCGCTGACCAAACTCGACATCGGCGATCTGCAGAAGGATCCGGGACGCCTGGTTGACGAGGCACAGTCTATCGGGCTGTTCGGCGGCGAGAAACTCATCTGGATCCGCGGTGCAGCCAACGAAAAATACCTCGTGGACTCGCTGGCATTGCTGGCCGAAAAGCCGCTCGAAGCCGCTTACCTGATCGTCGAGGCCGGCGATCTGAAAAAAGGATCCCTGCTCCGCAAGACGGCGGAAGCCGCACGATCCGTCATGACCATCCCCTCCTACGCCGACGACAGCCGCGCTCTGAACGGCTTAATCGACGCTGAACTCGGGGCGGAGAAGCTTGGCATTACCCCGGCCGCCCGTCAGGCGCTGATCGCACTGATCGGCGGTGATCGCATCGCTTCCCGCAACGAAGTGCGCAAGCTCGCCCTCTATTGCAGCGGCCTCAATACGGTTGAGGAACATCACGTTTCCGAAATAATTGGCGACGCCAGCGCGATATCCGTTGATGACGCTGTTGATGCCGTCCTCAGCGGTGATCTCAACGGTTTCCTGCATGCCATGCAAAAGATCAGCAGTTCAAAAACAGCGATCTTTCTGGTGCTACAGGCCTGTCTAAAGCAATTCCAGCTTCTGGACATGATGCGCGCTGAAATGGAAGAAAAAAGGGTGCAGGCGCCTCAAATCATGCAGACGATGGGTCGGCACCTTCATTTTCGCCGCAAGCCGATCATCGAGCAGGCGCTCCGCCATTGGTCGGCGGAAAACATCGCACGCGAATCCAATCGGCTGCAGGCGGCAATCCTCCAAAGCCGGCGGCGGCAGGTGCTGGAAGACAGCGTTGCAATGCAAACACTTCTCTCCACTACCCTTCAATCCGGCCGCAAATCCACCTGATCATCGCCTTTCCAGCAGCCGGCAGATTTCCTCGAGCTGTTCCAGCGACTTATAGGCAATCTTGATCTGGCCGCCGCCGTTCCTGTGATTGATTGCAACCTCAAGACCGAGGGCATCGGAAAGCGTTCGCTCCAGCGCCAGCGTATCCGAATCCTTCTGATCGCGACGCAGGACCGGCTGCTGCGGCTCCGATTGTGCCCTGATATTGTTCTGCGCCAACTTTTCTGCATCGCGCACCGACATGCCCTTGGCGACGATGGTGCGGGCAAGGCTTGCCGGGTCGGACGTCGAAACAAGCGCACGTGCATGGCCGGCGGAAAGGCTGCCGGCGGCAAGAAGATCGCGAACCGGCTCCGGCAGTTTCAGCAAACGCAGCGAGTTGGCGACGTGACTGCGGCTTTTACCGATAATCTCGCCAAGATCATTTTGGGTGTAGCCATATTCGGCGATCAGCTGCTCATAACCCAATGCCTCTTCGAGAGGATTGAGATCCGCTCGCTGCACGTTTTCGACAATAGCTATCTCAAGCGCGGTCTTGTCGTCAACGTCCCGAATGATGACAGGGATTTCGATCAGTCCAGCGAGCTGGGCCGCCCGCCAGCGCCGTTCGCCGGCAATGATTTCATATCTGTCTTGCGACATCGTCCGCACCACGATGGGCTGAACGATGCCGTGCTGGCGAATGGAACTCGCAAGGTCGTGCAGTTCGGTGTCGTCGAAGAAGCGACGGGGATTGCGCGGGTTGCGGCTGACGAATTCAATCGGAATCATCCGGTCGGCGCTGACAGTGCGTTCAGCTTCGACCGGAATAGGCTGATCCATCTCGCCAATCAGCGCCGCAAGCCCACGGCCCAGTCGTCTTTTCGATACATCGTCATTCATAATCTACACTCACCTACAGCCCGGAAATGATCTTACGCGGCCAATCTCTGGCGCTCACGCTGAATGACCTCTGAGGCCAGTTGCAGATAGGCCTGGCTACCCGCGCATTTCAGATCATAGAGAATAGCGGGCTTGCCGTAGGACGGCGCCTCCGACACCCGGACGTTGCGGGGGATCAACGTATGATAAACCTTTTCTCCGAGATGCGTCCGCACATCATTGACCACCTGCTGGGCCAAATTGTTGCGCGCATCGAACATCGTCAGGACGATGCCCTGAATATCCAGCCGCGGATTTACTGTCCGACGAACCTGACTGACGGTCTCGAGCAACTGGCTCAGCCCCTCCAGCGCAAAGAACTCGCATTGCAGCGGCACCAGCACCGAATGGGCGGCCGCCATGGCATTCATCGTCAGCAGATTGAAAGAAGGCGGGCAATCGAGAAGAATATAGGAGAATGCCATAGCCTCGGGGGAGGACAGTGCCTTCCGCAATTTAAACACCCGATCGCTCTGCTGCGAGATTTCCATCTCGATGCCGAGCAAATCCATGGTCGAAGGGACAATGAATAGGTTGGGAACGGCTGTTTCCAGCGTCACGTCGCCGATCCCGCGATCACCGACCATCAGGTCATAGGAGGAGAGCTTGCGGTCGCGGCGATCAATACCGAGGCCGGTGCTGGCATTGCCCTGCGGATCCAGATCGACGATCAGGACGCGCTCGCCGATAGCGGCCAGCGCCGTTGCCAGATTGATGGCGGTGGTCGTCTTGCCAACGCCACCTTTCTGATTTGCTATGGTTATTATCCGATGTCGTTCGCCAGCCATTGCTGCAATATCCGATCTGTTAAACCAAGCGCCGGAGATTCGATATTTCTAAAATCACGGATTCCTGCTCGACAGCGCTCTCATGTTCTATCAGATCGAATTCCCACCGGCCACGGGCTTCGGCGATTTCTCTCAGGTAATCCCGGCCTTTATGAAAGAACCCCCGACAATTTTCCTTCCCAAGCATCCAGGGGGCTGAATAGGCGATCAGCCCATCAAGATCGGCAAGGGCTCGCGCTGAAATCGCGTCGCAATCGCCGATCTCGGCAGAGGCGTCTTCGATTCGAATGGCATGGACACTCCCCCGTGCATTCGTCTCCCGCAGCGCCGTTCGCAAGAACGCTGCTTTTTTATGGTTGCTTTCGACAAGATGCACCCATCCCCCCTGCAGCTCTGCCAAGAAGATTGCGGTAATCACGCCGGGAAAACCGCCACCACTCCCGAGATCGACCCAGGTAACGGGCCGCGGGCAGATCTGGAAAATCTGACTGCTATCGGCGATATGGCGGTGCCACAGCGCATCGAGTGTCGATGGCGCCACCAAGTTGATCGTTTTGGCCCACTTTTGAAACAGCAACGCAAAATGTTGAAGTCGTCCCTGTGTTTCACGTGAAACACGCAAGCCGTTCAATTCCATTCTCAAAGACTCTCAGATCTTGTGTCAGCGCTTTGGCGTTCGAATCCCTGCTGCCGACGCAAATGCACCAGCAACAGCGCAACGGCAGCGGGGGTCATGCCCTCGACAATCGCCGCTTGGGCAACGTTGAACGGGCGAGCAGCACTGAGCTTCGCCTTGAGTTCGTTCGAAAGCCCAGACAGCGCGTCATAGTTAAAATCGGCCGGTATCCGCCGCTCCTCGTCGCGTTGTTGATCGGCGATCGCCGCCGCCTGCCGATCGAGGTAGACCGAGTAGCCTGCCTCGATCTCCAACGCCTCCGCGACCTTTGGCCGGAGCCTACCCAGTTCCTCCGGCCAAACTTTTCGCAGCGCGGCGAAATCATAGGTCGGATAGGACAAGAAATCGTAGGCCGACCGGCGCTGGCCATCGAGGTTGATGTTCAAGCCCGCACGCCGCGCCTCATTTGGCGTCACCGTCAGGGCCATTAGCTGAGCGCGGCCAGCGTCAATCTCGGCTTGATAGGCCGTGAATCGCTCGGCGCGCTCAGCGCCCACACATCCAAGCGCCATAGCCAGCGGTGTCAGCCGCATATCGGCGTTGTCGGCACGCAAAGTCAGGCGATACTCTGCACGCGACGTAAACATTCGATACGGCTCCGTAACGCCACGCGACGTCAGGTCGTCGATCATCACGCCAATATAGGAGCTTGTACGACTGAAATGGAACGGTTCCGAATCGGAACTGAGTAGGGCGGCATTCAATCCGGCTGCCAGTCCCTGGGCCGCTGCCTCCTCATAACCGGTGGTGCCATTTATCTGGCCCGCGAGGAACAGACCCCTCAGTCGCTTGACCTCAAGCGATGGCGTAAGCTCTCTTGGATCGACATGGTCATATTCGATGGCATAGCCCGGCTGCAGGATCCTGGCCGATTCGAGGCCTGGAATGGTTTTAATAAACGCGGCTTGAATTTCGGCCGGTAGCGACGTTGAAATGCCGTTCGGATAAACCGTGTCATCATCCAGTCCCTCGGGCTCAAGAAAGACCTGATGTCCGTCGCGCTCTCCGAACTTCACCAGCTTGTCTTCGATGGACGGACAGTAACGCGGCCCGACGCCTTCGATCTGCCCGGAATACATCGCTGAGTGCTTGATATTGTCGACAATGATACGATGTGTCGCCTCCGTGGTCCTGGTGACGCCGCATTCAACCTGCCGTGTGGTGATGGAATCGGTCATGAAGGAAAAGGGCACAAGCTCCTCATCCGCACCCTGTCGGCCGACGGATTGCCAGTCGATCGTCTTGCCATCCAGCCGGGCCGGCGTTCCGGTTTTCAACCGCCCCAGCCGCAGCCCCAACCGCGCCAAGGTGGCAGACAGGCCGATCGACGGCGCTTCGCCGACACGACCAGCGGGCGTCTTTTCAGAGCCGATATGGATAAGGCCGCGCAGGAAGGTGCCGGTTGTCAAGACCACAGCCGGCGCTTGCAGCCGTCGGCCGTCTTTCATGATGACGCCAGCGACCCGGCCATCGAGCACATCGAGATCGAATGCGTCGCCCTCGATAATATCCAGGCCTGGCGTCGCTTCGATTGCGGCGAGCATCGCCAGCCGGTACAGCTTTCGATCTGCCTGGGTCCGTGGGCCCCGCACGGCCGCGCCCTTTTTGCGGTTCAGCATTCTGAACTGGATGCCGGCAACATCGGCAACCCGGCCCATCAGGCCATCCATCGCGTCGATCTCACGAACCAGATGTCCCTTGCCGAGCCCGCCGATCGCCGGATTGCAAGACATGACCCCAATCGTGTCTCGTCTGTGAGTAACAAGCGCAGTTTTCGCGCCGAGGCGAGCAGCCGCACTGGCCGCCTCGGTCCCTGCATGCCCACCGCCGATCACGATCACATTATAGCCACTGTTGGTCATATCAAAACTCCAAGACAGCAAAGCTTCACGTGAACCCCAGGGCGCACCGCCGGTAAAGGTTTCACGTGAATCACTTGCCGATGCAAAACTCCGAGAAGATCACGTCGAGCAGCTGTTCGACATCCACTCGCCCGGTAATTCTCCCAAGATATTCAGCCGCAAGCCGAAGCTGTTCGGTGCGCAGTTCAAGATCTGCGTCAATCTCCGAGATTGCCGCGTCGAGCGCTGCCAAACATTTCGTCAGCGAATCCTTATGCCGCTGCCGGCTGGGGATGGCCAAAGACAGGCCAGTGAAACGCTCGGCGACAATGCGCCCGATCAGCTGGCGCAACTCCGACAGACCGTCACCGGTCAGCGTCGAAATCTGCAGGTCATAGCGGCCGGAACCAGTCTCAACGAGATCCTTCTTCGTTCCGACAGTAACATGGGGCAAAGTCTGGTCCAAGTCGCCGGGTATCATCGGGTTGCTCATGTCGACCAACAGCAGCGCAAGATCGGCATCACGAAGCGCAACACGTGCGCGCCGCACGCCCTCCATTTCCACCCGGTCGTCCGCCTGACGCAGACCGGCGGTGTCATAGAGTTTGACAAGATAGCCGTCAATATCGAGATCGACCTGCAGCACATCGCGCGTCGTTCCGGCAATGTCGGTGACGATTGCGACGTCACGCCGGGCCAGAGCGTTCAACAGGCTCGACTTCCCGGCGTTCGGAGCACCGGCGATCACCACTTTAAAGCCGTCCCGGATGATTTCGCCCGCCGAAGCCGATTTGAGATGAAGGCCGATATCGTCGCGAAGCCGCTTCATGTCGGTCCAGACCATATCCGAGACGGAGCCTGGAACGTCGTCTTCGTCGGGAAAATCAAGCTCCGCTTCGATCAAAGCCCGAGCCCGGATTAATCGTTTCGCCCACGAATCGTAAATAGCCGAGACACCACCGGCACTCTGCTCCACGGCGAGACGGCGCTGCATCTCGGTTTCGGCGCTGATCAGATCGGCGAGCCCCTCGACCTCGACAAGATCAAGCTTGCCGTTTTCGAACGCTCGCCGCGAAAACTCGCCCTCATTGGCCATGCGAACACCTGGAATATCGCCAAGTTCGAAGAACAATGCCGCCAGCACGGCCTTACTGCCGTGGATCTGCAACTCGGCCACATCCTCGCCGGTGAAGGAATGCGGGCCAGGAAAAAACAGCACCAAGCCGTTGTCGATGGGTTCGTTGTTACGAGTCCGAATCGTTCTGTAGGAAGCCGATCGGTCAGCCGGCACCGATCCCGCCAGCCGGATCAATATATTTCGGGTCAGCGGACCGCTGATGCGGACGATCGAAACCCCTGAGGGCGGAGCACCGCTTGAAAGCGCATAGATGGTATCACTCAACATGGCGATGCGTCCGGTTTCAGCTCGCGTCCGAATCGATTCCCTCAAACAAAAAGCTGGCGACATCGAGACGATGCGCGCCAGCCCTCACAAGCAGAATCCGGCTAAGGATCAGGTGTTCATCGAGTCGAAGAAGTCCGAATTATTCTTCGTCTGTTTGAGTTTGTCGATTAGGAATTCGATCGCATCGGTCGTGCCCATCGGCGCGAGAATACGACGCAGAACGAAAATCTTCTGCAGATCCTGGCGCGGAACAAGAAGGTCTTCCTTACGCGTGCCGGATTTCAGAATATCCATCGCCGGGAAGATGCGCTTGTCGGCAACCTTGCGGTCAAGGACGATTTCGGAGTTGCCGGTACCCTTGAATTCTTCGAAGATGACTTCGTCCATGCGGCTGCCCGTATCGATCAGCGCGGTAGCGATGATCGTCAGAGAACCACCTTCCTCAATGTTGCGCGCGGCGCCGAAGAAACGCTTCGGCCGCTGCAGCGCGTTGGCATCGACGCCGCCCGTCAGGACCTTGCCGGAGGAGGGAACGACCGTGTTATAGGCGCGGCCGAGGCGTGTAATCGAGTCGAGCAGGATGACGACGTCGCGCCCATGCTCGACCAGACGCTTTGCTTTTTCGATGACCATTTCGGCCACCTGGACGTGACGCACTGCCGGCTCGTCGAAGGTCGAGGAGATAACCTCCCCGCGGACCGAGCGCTGCATGTCGGTCACTTCCTCGGGCCGCTCGTCGATCAGAAGGACAATGAGATAACATTCCGGATGGTTGGCCGTGATTGAATGCGCGATGTTCTGGAGAAGCACGGTCTTACCGGTGCGCGGCGGCGCGACGATCAGTCCGCGTTGGCCCTTGCCGAGCGGTGCCACCAGATCGATCACACGCGGCGACAGATCCTTCGAGGTCGGGATCTCGAGTTCCATCTTGAAGCGCTCGTTCGGGTAGAGCGGCGTCAGGTTGTCGAAATGAACCTTGTGACGAATCTTTTCCGGATCGTCGAAATTGATGGTGTTGACCTTGAGCAGCGCGAAATAACGCTCGCCTTCCTTCGGCCCGCGAATCGGTCCTTCGACCGTGTCGCCGGTTTTCAGCGAGAAACGGCGGATCTGCGACGGCGAGATGTAGATGTCGTCAGGACCGGGCAGGTAGTTTGCATTCGCCGAACGCAGGAAGCCGAAACCGTCCTGAAGCACCTCGACGACCCCTTCGCCGATGATTTCCACATCCTGGCTCGCAAGCATTTTGAGGATCGCAAACATCAGCTCCTGCTTGCGCATCGTGCTTGCATTCTCGACCTCGAGCGATTCGGCGAAAGCCAGAAGATCCGTCGGGGATTTGCTCTTAAGTTCCTGAAGCTTCATTTCAGCCATGAAGTGACCAATACTCTTTTCAATTTCGAAGGGGAAAGGCGATGTTGGGTCGTATTCGGTACTGCGAAAAGGGGGCTCGCAGACGACTGAAATCTACACACATGCCACGTAGATGAGATGCGCGGAAAATAGCGAGTCGTTATCGCCGCCGCAAGGGGGCTGCTTAAAATGAAGCAAATTTAACCTGAGGAACGACTTCTCCTCAGAATGGCTTCACCACGACGAGGATCACGATCGCGATCATCAGCACTGTCGGCGCCTCGTTCATGAACCGCCAGTAGCGCGCAGAACGGCGATTTTCGTCCCGCTCGAACGCGCGCACGGCGCTGCTGAAGAACATATGGATCGCGGTCAGCAGCACCACCAGCCCGATCTTTGCATGCAGCCAGCCGCCCTGGAACCCATAGACCGACCAGGCGAGATAGAGACCGAAGATCCAGGTCAGCATCATCGCCGGCGTCATGATGATGCGAAGCAGCCGGCGCTCCATCACCTTGAAGGTTTCCGACTGCACCGAGCCTGGTTCGGCGTCGGTATGATAGATGAACAACCGCGGCATATAGAACAATCCTGCCATCCAGGAGATGACCGCGATGATATGAAGCGCCTTGATCCAGAGATAGAGATTGTCGGGATTCCAGGCGAAAAGCCCAACCGCCATCAGCGCCAAGAAGGCCAGGGCAAAATGCGCGCGGCGCCGGGCGTAAGCGCCGGCTCTGCGGTCCGTCTGCTTTTCCATCGTCACGCCCGGGGCATCCGTGAGCCCCGTACGCGCTCAACCAGCATGCGCACGTGTTCGGGGTCGGCTTGCGGCGTGATGCCGTGGCCGAGATTGAAGATAAGCGGTCCATTGCCGAGATGATGCAGAATATCGTCGATACCTTCTTCAAGCGCCCGGCCGCCGGCGACGACGCGCATCGGATCGAGATTGCCCTGAACCGGACCATCCTTCTGAAGTTCCGCGGCAAAGGCCAAGGGGACGGACCAGTCGAGACCGATCGCATCCGCTCCAGTCTTCTGGCGATAGGTTTTCAACTGGTAGCCTGCACCCTTGGCGAAGGCGATGACGCGCGCCTGCGGACGCCGCGCCTTGATCGAGGCGATCATCCGGGCAACCGGCTTGACAGCGAAGGCGTCGAACTCTTTCTCGCCGAGAACACCCGCCCAGGAGTCGAAAATCTGCACGGCATCGGCGCCGGCATCGATCTGCGCCACGAGATAATCGGCCGAAACATCGGCAAGCAGCATCAGCAGATGCTCGAAGGCGCGGGGATGTTCATAGGCGAAGAGCCGGGCAGGGGCCTGATCCGGGGTGCCATGGCCGGCGATCATGTAGGTCGCAACCGTCCAAGGCGCGCCGCAGAAACCGAGCAGAGCCGTCTCTTCAGGCAATTCGTGGCGCAACCGCCGCACCGTTTCCAGAACCGGTCTGAGATAATCGACAACCTCGTCGCCGTTCAATCTGCCGATGCCCGCTTCATCGATCGGATCCATTTCCGGTCCGTGACCTTCAGTGAAACGAACATTCCGCTTCATCGCGTCGGGAATGACGAGAATGTCGGAAAACAGGATCGCTGCATCGAAGCCATAACGGCGGATCGGCTGCAATGTCACTTCAACGGCGTGATCGGGCGTGTAGCAGAGATCGAGGAAGCTTCCGGCCTTTGCCCGGGTCTCCCTGTATTCCGGCAGATAGCGTCCTGCCTGTCTCAT